>JBIKUY010000328.1:0-3083 GCA_044347355.1 Prochlorococcaceae cyanobacterium
CGGGGTCACGTCCAGCACCACCGTGTCTCCGGCCTGGGCGTCTTCGGCCACCTGCATCACCTCGGCCAGGGCGATCTGGTGATCGTCGCTCTCCACCTCCTCCACGATGATTTTCGAGGCCAGCACGCGGTAGCCCTCTTCGTCGAGATCGAGCTGCACGTCGAAGTTGGAAAAGTAGTCCTCCTCGAAGGGGTCTTCGCTGATCCCCAGATAAAGGGTGCGGCGATAGCGCTCGTAGCCCTTGAGTAGGGCTTCCCGCAGGGCGGCCTCCACCACGGTGGGGGGAAGTTTCTTCTCTTCACTGATGTCTTCGATCAGGTTGTTGAGCCCGGGGAGCAGGACCAGAGCCATGGTTCTTCGGTTTTGAGAGTGATTCGGTTGTTGGGTGTGAGCGGCGCTCGCTTCAATCGATGTCGCTGGCCGTCACCAGGCGAACCTGGATCACAGCCTCACGAGGGATCCGCTTGATGCGGCCGCGGATGTTGAGCTGGAGCTCGGCGTCGTTGCGCTCGAGCAACAGCCCTTCACAGCGGGCCTCGCTGCCCTTGCCGTCGAGATGGAGCACGGCCACCGGAAATCCGCGGAAACTGCGGAAGTCGCGATCGTCGTGCAGCTCCTCGCTCACGCCGGGGCTGCTCACCTCCAGAACATAGGGCGTCTCGCCCAGCAAACCCGCCGCTTCAAGCGCGTCGCTGAGGGGAGCGCTCAGGCCCGCACACTCATCGAGGCTGATGTCCTGGCCGTCGCGACGCTGCACCAGCACCTGCAGGGTGAGGGGGATGCGGTGGGTGAGCAGTTGCAGCCCGCGCAGTTCAAAGGGTGTTCCGGCCAGCGTGGTCTGGGTGAGCTGTTCCAGCTCGGGGATCAGCGGATGGGCCAAGGCCGTGCCTGGATCTGCCCCTCAACCTACGAATCCGTCGAATCGGTTGCTGTTGCGCTGCCCGGCATACCCAGGGCCGGCCCGAGGTCCATCGCCGGTGGCTCGGCGTAGTAGTCGCCGGGGGCGACACTGCCGCGCAGGTTGGTGTCCTGGTTGAGGCACTGGCCCCGCTGCTCGTCGCTCTTGAGGTATTGGCACACCCTTGCCCAGAGCTTGGCCCGGGTGCCCGGACCGCCCTGGCTGAAATGCACGAGGTCGCCACCGCCCACCATGCCCTGGATCTCCACCTGACAGAGGCTGCAGCGCTGGCGGCTGCCGGGGGGAATTGCTGCCATCGTGCGCATCAAGAGCAGGACTAGCAACTTAGGCCGATGCGACTGCTGCAGCTGAGCGATCCCCATCTTTTGGCGGATTCGGCTGGCTTTTATCGCCAGCGCCGGCCCTGGGCGCGGCTGCAACTGGCGCTGCACCAGGCCCAGTCCACCGCGCCCCTGCCCCAGCTGCTGCTGATCAGTGGCGACCTCTGCCAGGACGAAACTTGGGCTGCCTACGGCCAGCTCCGCAGGCTGCTGGAGCCCTGGCCCACGCCGGTGGCCTTGCTGCCCGGCAACCACGACTACCCCCAGCTGCTGCGGGCGGCCCTGGGGCGCCGGGCCGTGCTGGCGCCTGCCCTGGTGCCCTGCGGTGACGCCTGGCTGCTGTTGCTGAACAGCCATCGCCCCGGTTGCACGGCGGGCTGGTTGGGAGCACCCCAGCTGGCCTGGCTGGAGCGGCAGATCGATCAGCTCACCCTTCAAATCAAGGCGCTGCCGCTGCTGGTGGCCGTGCACCATCCACCGGTTCCAATCGGCGACGCCGGCATGGATGCCATCGGCCTGCAGGATGCGGCGCCGCTGCTCGAGCTCCTGCGCCGGGCGCCGGGTTTGCAGGCGGTGTTGTTCGGCCACGTGCACCAGTATTGGCAGGGAAGGCTCCCCGGCCGGGAAGAGGTGTCGCTGCTGGGATGCCCCTCCACTCTCTGTGGCTTTGGGCCAGTGCAGCCCTGCCCCCTGGGCCGGCCCGATGATCCCGGTGGCCTGTGGGTAGAGGTGGCGGCAGGCGCTTCCTTGCGCCACCGGCTGTTGCGCTGGGCGGCGCCTCCTGAGCAACCCGCCTAGCCTCGATCGATCTGCAGGTTTCTGTCGTGCATCCCGCGCCCCCCCCGATTCTGGGTCGCCTGTGTCGCCTGACAGCCGGTCTGCTGGTGGTGGCCTGCTTGTTGCTGGCCCAGCCCATGGCCCTGCGGGCCGAGCCGGCGCCCCACAGCTTCGTGGCCGAGGCGGCACGCCAGGTGGCTCCGGCCGTGGTGCGTATCGACATCGAGCGCAGCGTGGCCCGCCAGCCCTTCGATCCGGCCATGCTGGATCCGCTGTTGCGTGATCTGTTCGGCGATCCGGCAGGCAGCCGCCGGGAGCGGGGCCAGGGTTCGGGGGTGGTGATCGATGCCCCACACGGCCTGGTGCTCACCAACGCCCATGTGGTTGACCAGGTCGACAGCGTCGAGGTGACCCTGGCCGATGGCCGACAGCTGGACGGGGAGGTGGTGGGAGCCGACGCGGTGACCGATCTGGCTCTGGTGCGCCTGCGGGGGGTGCGCGATCTGCAGGCTGCGCCCCTGGGCGATTCGGAGGCACTGGAGGTGGGCGACTGGGCGATTGCGATGGGCAGTCCCTATGGCCTGGAGCGCACCGTCACCCTCGGGATCGTGAGCAGCCTGCACCGGGACATCAACAGCCTGGGTTTTTCAGACAAGCGGCTCGACCTGATCCAGACCGACGCCGCCATCAACCCTGGGAACTCTGGCGGTCCCCTGATCGACGCCGCTGGCCAGGTGATCGGCATCAACACCCTTGTGCGCTCGGGTCCGGGTGCCGGGCTGGGCTTCGCCATTCCGATCAATCTGGCCAAGCGGGTGGCCGACCAGCTGGCGGACGGCGGCCAGGTGGTGCATCCCTACCTGGGCCTCCAACTGGTGCCGCTCACCGCTCGACGTGCCCGTGAGAACAACCGCGATCCCGATGCCCTGCTGCAGCTGCCCGAGCGCGATGGTGCCCTGGTGCAGCGGGTGCTGGAGGACAGCCCGGCAGAGCAGGCCGGCCTTCGTCGTGGCGACCTGGTGGTGGAGGCCGGCGACGGGCCGATCCGCGATCCCGCCTCCCTGCTG
>JBIKUY010000020.1:0-12023 GCA_044347355.1 Prochlorococcaceae cyanobacterium
AACGGCATCGCCCACACCCTGGCCGACCTGAGCGCCAAGGGCTGCTGCACGATCATCGGCGGCGGCGACTCCGTGGCCGCCGTGGAGAAAGTGGGCGTGGCCGACAAGATGTCGCACATTTCCACCGGCGGTGGCGCCAGCCTGGAGCTGCTGGAAGGCAAGGTGCTGCCCGGCGTGGCGGCGCTTGACGAAGCCTGAACCCCTGGGGGGATCAGGTTGCGTCGAGCAGGGGACCTCAGGTCCCCTTTTTGCTGTCTGGCTTCGCTTTGGCAGGCTTCTCACTGGCGTCCTTCTCGCCCGCACGCTCACCACCCCAGCCGGGCAGGTTGAAACGGCGCTGCAGCTCGGCGAGCTGGTTGTGCTCGCCGCGGCGCGACTCCTTGGTCTTGCGGAGGAACTGCTTCTGGCAGCGCTCCACCGCAGCCCCATCGCGGGCCTTGAGAACGCAGCTCTCCGACTCCTTCAACGCCTCCAGTCGCTGCCCAGACTGGCGCTGTTCCAGCTCACGGCGGGCCGCGAAATACTGCTGGCGTTGTTGCGTGCTGAGCTTGGTCATGGCTTCAGCCTGCTGGCGCTGGATCACCTCACGGCCCTCGGCCAGGGCCTCGCCGCCCTGGAGTGGACTGGCCAGCAGCAGCAGGGCGGCGGCCAGCAACAGCGGGCGGCGGCGGGAGAGGGTGGTCATGGCACCTCGGGATTGACCTTCCCAGCCTGGACCAATCGCTTGACTGGGTTGTGACTGATAACCGCACAAGTTGTGACCAGATCTGACCGGCCCGCCCTCGGCTGGATTGGCCTGGGGGCCCTGGGGACGCCGATGGCCTCCAACCTGCTGGCGGCGGGATTCCCACTGCGGGTGCACAACCGCAGCCCTGGGCCCGAGCAACCGCTGCTAGCCCGTGGGGCGGAACTGGCGGGCAGCCCCACGGCAGCCGCCCGCGGTGCCGCCCTGCTCTGCCTGTGTGTAAGCGACGACCAGGCCGTCGAGGCGGTGATCGAGCAGGCCAGCACCAGCCTGGCCCCCGGGGCCCTGGTGGTGGATTTCTCCACCATCGCGCCCGCCACCAGTCAGGGGCTGGCCGAGCGGCTGGCCCGCCAGCAGGTGGCCTACCTGGACGCCCCGGTGACCGGCGGCACCGAGGGCGCCCGCGCCGGCAGCCTCTCGGTGCTGGTGGGCGGGGCGGCGGCCGATCTGGAGCGGGCCCGGCCGGTGCTGGAGGTGGTGGGGGGCCGCATCAGCCACCTGGGGCCAGTGGGTGCTGGCCAGCAGGCCAAGGCCGTGAACCAAGTGCTCGTGGCAGGTAGCTATGCCGCCGTGGCCGAGGCCCTGGCCCTGGGCCAGCGGCTGGGCCTACCGATGCCCCAGGTGTGTGAGGCCCTGCGCGCGGGGGCGGCTGGCTCCTGGGCGCTCGACAACCGAGCCGCCAACATGCTCGACGGCCACTTCCCACTGGGCTTCCGGCTGGCCTTGCACCGCAAGGATCTGGCCATCGCCCTCGCCGCCGCGGCCGAAGCGGGGCTGGAACTGCCCCTCAGCCAACTGGTGGCCGCGATCGAAGATGACCTGCTGAAAGCAGGCCACGGCGACGACGACGTGTCGGCCCTGGCCCGCTGGTTCAGCTTCAATCCCTAAAGCAGGAGTGCTAGTAGCAGGAGTGCTACTAGAGCGTCAGCAGCCCGAGGCCACCCCACCGAGGATGCCGCCCACAGCCGCGCCCATCGGCAGGGCCCAGATGCGGTTGCGGGAGTTGCTGGCCATCACCGCTCCCACCGTGCCCCCCAGGGCGGCACCCACCAGCGGCACCACCGGCGTGCAGGTGCGGGGCTGATTGAACAGCCCGTTGCCGCCGGCGAGCTGGCCGTGGTGGCCTGGCGTGGGGTAGTGGGTGACGGGGTAGCCGTAGTGCGGCGATGGGAACCCAGGACGGGGGGCATAGCCGGAGTAGACCATGGGCAGGGGCCGGTACTGGGGCTGAGGCTGGGGAACAACCACATGGCGCCGCACCAGATAGGCGCTGGGCTGCTGGGCGTGGGGGTAGGCATAAACGATGGTGTTCCGCTGGCCATGGGGGAATGCCAGCACCGGGGCGGGCAGGGCCAGGGCGGTGAGGGCAAGGGGGAGAAGGGAGATGCGCAGGGTCATGGTGAGGGCAGGTGTGGGGATGACATGCAGCACATGCGCTGCCGCCCCTGAACTCTGCGGCCGGCGCTACGGCGAAGTGCTACTCACCCGGTGGGAATCTGTGACCAAATCCGACCGACCCGCAAGACCCCTTGCAGCCCCTTGGATCAGCCCAGCCCAACAGGGGCTGCTGAAGCCGTGATCGAGCATCCACAGAGGGCGATGCCGAAGCGCTGCGGGCCGCTGCTGGGGCTCTCCAGCCGTTCCAGTTGGCCGCCGTGGCCCCGGGCCACCCGCGCCGCAATCGCCAGGCCGAGCCCGCAGTGGCCGCTGCCACCGCGGGCCGCATCGAGCCGCTGAAAGGGCATCAGCGCCTGCTCCCAGCGATCGGCGGCGATGCCTCTTCCGCGATCCCAGAGCACGATCCGGAATCCCTGGCCGTGCGGCTCGGCCGCCTCCAACTGCAGCCGCAGGGGGGGCGCGCCATAGCTGCGGGCGTTGTCGACCAGGTTGGCCACGGCCCGGGCCAGGGCCACCGGCCGCACCACACGCTCCAGTGGCTCGAGATCCAGGTCCAGGTCCTCCGCCGCGATCCCCGCGGTCTGCTCGGCCAGCAACTGATCGAGCGGCACCAGCACGGCCGGCTCGTTGTCGACGCCCCCGGCGAACTGCAAAAACTGGCCAGTGATGCGTTCCATCGCGGTGATGTCGGCCTCCGCCTGCTGCAGATCGCTGGTCGGCAGACCGGCCAGGCTGAGCCGGAAGCGCAGGCGCGTGAGCGGGCTCTTGAGGTCGTGGGCGATGCCGGCCAGCATCACCGCCCGCTCCCGTTCTCCGGTCTGCAGCCGCTCCACCATGGCGTTGAAGCGGCCGATCAGCTGGCGCACCACGGCGGTGCCCCGCTCCCGCTGGGGATCGGGCCACTGGTCCCGGCCCACCCGCGCCAACGCCTGCTGCTGCTGCCGCAGCGGCCGCTGCACCTCCCACCAGAAGAACAGCAGCAGCGCCGAGCTCGCCCCCAGCCCCAGCCCCACCAACAGCAGCCAGGGATCCGGCGGCCAGGGGCGCACCGGGGGAATGGGTACCAGCAACCACACCGGATCAAGCGGTGCCAGCACTTCCACCCACACCCCCCGGCGCGCGCCCGCCGCCGGCAGCACCACAGGGCAGGGGGTGATGGCGGGGCAGAGCTGCTGACGCAGCACCTGGACCTGGACCTCCAGCAGCCGATCAGGCCCGGTGGGGGGATCCGCCCCCACCCGCAGGGGCAGCCCGCTCAGCTGGGCGAGTTTGGTGGGCGGCAGGCGGTCGAGCGCCAACTCGGCCAGCCGCAGCTGAAACAGCACCTCCGGACCCTGCTGGGCAATGCGATCGCGCTGCAGGCGCTCGGCCAGCAGCAGCTGGAGCTGGGCCGTGCTGAGCAGGGCTACGCCCACCCCGGCCAGCCCATAGCGCAGCAGCGCTCTAGCGGCTGCGAGGCTGACCATCGGGCACGAACACATAGCCATAGCCCCACACCGTCTGCAGGTAGCGGGGGCGGCCGGGATCCGGTTCCACCAGCTTGCGCAGCCGCGACACCTGCACGTCCATGCTGCGGCTGTCAGTAACCGACTCGGGGCCCCTCGCCAGCTCCACCAGCCGCTCGCGCGACAAGGGCCGGTGGGGGTGCTGCACGAAAGCGCTCAACAGGGAGTATTCCCCCGAGGTGAGCACGGTGATCTGGTCGCCCTGCTCCAGGGTGCGGGCGGCGAGGTCGAGCGTCTGCTGACCGATGGTGATGCGCTCCCCCTCCGCCAGGGGCGTGCCAGCCGGCAATGCCACACGGCGACGCAGCACGGCCTCGATACGCGCGCTCAGTTCCCGCGGCAGAAAGGGCTTGGCCAGATAGTCGTCGGCACCCTGCTCCAGGCCGATGATCCGGTCCACCGCGTCGCCGCGGGCGGTGAGCATCACCACCGGCAGATCGTCGCCGCCATCGCGCAGACGGCGCAGCAGGGTGAGGCCATCGTCGCCGGGCATCATCAGGTCGAGCACCACCAGGTCGGGACGCTGACCCGCCAGGCGGGCCATCAGCTGCTCCCCATTGGCCAGGCAGCGCACGTCATAGCCCTGGTCGGTGAGGTAGGTGCCCACCATCTTGCGCAGTTCGGGATCGTCATCGATCACCCAGATGCGCTGGCCAGCAGCCATGGGTTCCGCCGGAAAGATTTGGTCACAGCTTGCCTGGACATCGGCAACAAACCGTCCGGGCAGGCTGCATAGCCTGACGCCATGACCAAACGCACAACCACACTGGCCTGGGCCCTAGCGGGCCTTCTCCTGATGGTGAGCGCACCAGCCCCACAGGCGCTGGCCCAGGCCAGCGAACAGCAGCACTACCAGCAGCGGCTGCGGCAGCTGTTCACACAGCTCGACCGCAACGGCGACGGCCGGCTCGACCGCCGGGAAGCCAGCCGCAACGCTTATCTGGAGCGTCACTTCGACCGCCTCGACCAAGGCGGCAAGGGCTATCTGCTGCCCAGCGACCTGCGCTGAAGCCGAATCAGGGCCGGAGCTCAGCCTTGTCGGCCACCACCCGCACCCGCTTGCTCACACTCACCAGCCCCTCGGGATGCACCAGCAGCACCGCCCAGGTCTGGCTGCCGGGAGCGAGCGGGGCCTGCACCGTGCGGAACAGCCCCCCGCCTCCCAGGGCGCCGAGCTGCAGGGTGGGGCTCTCCAGGCTCCTGGCCTGCTCAGGGGTGAGCTCCACGATCCCACCGGCGGCGATGGCGCCGTCCAGGGGTTCATCTAGGAGCACGTCCACGTCGTAGCGCTGGCCCGTGAGCACCGCATCTGGAATCTGCAGGGTCACGGCCAGATCTCCGGAACCACTGCGCAGGATCGACTGCTCCCGCAGCACGGTCTGCCCGGTGATTCTGCGGCCATCGCTCTCCAGGGCCAGCTGCTGCTCGGCCAACATCCGAAAGCTCAGTGGGCCGTCCTGACGGCTGCCCCGCACCTGCAGGGTCACGGTGGGGCGGCCATCGCTCAGGGCAGGACCAGGGGTGAACTGCCAGCGGGCATCCGGGAACTGGGCCCGCAGCACGCTCCGTTGGCGCTCCACCAGGCCGGGGTCCAGACCCGGACCCGATTCCAGCAGCGGCTGGAGCTCGCCCTCCCCGTTGAACGCGGCTTCCAGGGACTGGAGCAGCTGGGGTGTGGGGGGCGCGGCCCGCAGGGGAAGCCAGGCTCCTGAAGTGATCAGGGTCAGCGCCAGCGCCAGCCGGACCCCTGGCCGGCAGGGGGCGCGGAACAGGAACCGGAGTGATGGGCGTTGAAAGCGGAAGGGCCCCATGCGCCTGCAGGAACGGCTTTTAAGTTAGGCGCGCCCGCAGCCCCCTTCCATGCCCAGGCTCCTGATCGCCGCCAGTGGCACTGGAGGGCACCTGTTTCCCGCCCTGGCGGTGGCCGAGGCTCTGCTACCAGATTGGACGGTGCAGTGGCTAGGGGTACCGGACCGGCTGGAGCGGGAGCTGGTGCCGAGCCAGTACCCGCTGCACACCGTCAAAGCTGGCGGGCTGCAGGGCCGGGGCCTGCGCAAACTGCTCAACCTGCTGCGCCTCCTGGCCGCCACCCGCACGGTGCGCAACCTGATCCGACGGGAGCGGATCGACATCGTGTTCAGCAGCGGCGGGTACATCGCCGCCCCGGCGATCCTGGCGGCCCGCTGGTGCCGCATCCCCGTGGTGCTGCACGAAAGCAATGCCATCCCCGGTCGGGTCACACGCCTGCTGGGGCGGCTCTGCAGCCGGGTGGCGGTGGGACTGCCGGCCGCGGCCGAGCGACTGCCCGACAGCCGGCCGCTGGTCACCGGCACCCCCGTGCGCCAGGCCTTTCTCGAGCCCGCGCCGCTCCCCGACTGGCTTCCCGCTGGCAACGGCCCCCTGCTGCTGGTGATGGGGGGCAGCCAGGGAGCGGTGGGCGTCAACCGCATGGTGCGGCCACTGCTCCCCCGGCTGTGCGAGGCCGGCGTGCGGGTGGTGCACCTCACCGGCCACAACGATCCGGAGAGCGGGGCGGCCCTGCCAGAGGGGGTGGTGGAGCTGCCGTTCTGCGACGCCATGGCCGGCTTGTTGCAACACTGCGATCTGGCCATCAGCCGCTCCGGCGCCGGGGCCCTCAGTGAGCTGGCGGTGTGCGGCACGCCAGCGATTTTGGTGCCCTATCCGATCGCGGCCGACCGCCACCAGGATGCCAACGCCGCCGCCGCTGCAGCGCTTGGGGCCGCCGTGATCGTGGAGCAACACGAACCGGACAGTCCCACCCTGGAGCGCGTTCTCTGGCGGCTGCTGGGCCCGCGCCTACGCGGCGGCCAGGTGGAGGCCGATCTCCTGCTGGCCATGCGCCAAGGCATGGGGCAGCTGGCGGTGCGCGATGCCGATCAGCGGCTGGCGGACCTGCTAAGCGAACTGGTCTGAGCGGTCAAAGCGGAGAAAGCGCCCTGGCCATGGGGCAGCTCGGCAGCAAGGGCGCGCAGCAACCGTTGATTGCGGCGGCGATCCTGAAGACCCAGCCGCAGCCAACGGCCATCCAGCCCCGCAAACGATTGACACTGGCGCACCAGCACTCCATGGCGTTCGGCCAGGGCTTGGGCCAAGGGGGTGAGGTCGTGTTCACCGCGCAGCAGCAGGAAGTTGGCGGCCGACGGCATGGGCGAGAGCTCACGGCGACCCTGAAGCCGGCCGGCCAGCCAGGGGCCTTCGCTGGCCACCCAGTGCTGCACCCGGGCTGTCCAGGCCTCCAGCCAGCCAGGCCGGGTCAGCAGCTCCTCCACCGCCGCCAGGGCCAGACCGTTGATGGGCCAGGGGTCGCGCCAGGCCGCCCAGCGGGCCAGCCGCGCCGGCGCGCCCAGGGCGTAGCCAAGCCGCAGGCCCGCCACCGCCAGCAGCTTGGTGAGGCTGCGGATCACCACCAGGTTGGGATGGCTCGCCAGCAGCGGGATCAGCGACTGAACCTCGCCGGCTGGCACCAGCGGCAGGAAGGCCTCATCGCAGATCACCAGCGCAAAACGGGACAACAAGGGCTCCAGGGAGGCGCGACTCCAGAGCTGACCGGTTGGGTTGTGGGGGTTGGTGATCCACAGCACCTCAGCTGCTGCGTCGGCAAGCGCCGCCTGGGGAAAGGAGTGGGGGAAACCCCCTCCCCACCGCAGCGGCAGTTCATAGTCCCGATGGGATCCGCCCCAGCAGTCGAGGGCGCGCTGGTAGTCGGCGAAACCCGGTGCCGGCACCAGGCTCTCACCGGCCGTCGCCGCGTCGCGGGCGGCCCAGGTGAACAGCTCGGCCGCACCATTGCCCGGCAGCACCCAGGCCGGCGGCAATCCATGCTGCTGGCCCAGCAGCATCCGCAGCCCTTGCCAGTCGCGGTCGGGGTAGGCCCGCAGCGGTGAGCCGGCCACAGCCCGCATCACAGCCAACCGAAGGGCGAGGGGCGGGCCGAAGGGCACCAGCGAGGCACTGGCATCGAGCAGGGAAGCGGGCCGTCGCCCAAGCTGCCGCGCCGCCGCGGCCAGGTTGCCGCCGTGGCGCTCGGTGGCGTCCGCACTGGCCATGGGCGAACGCTAAGGCGGCGGTGGGGCCACAATCGGGGCAGCCCAGCCAGCACGCCCCGTTGACGACACGCCTCGACGGCCTGGTGGAGGCCATCAGCCGGGTGCTGCTCGGCAAACAGCAGACGGTGCGCCTAGCCCTGAGCTGCCTGCTGGCCGGTGGCCATCTGCTGCTGGAAGACCTGCCCGGCACCGGCAAGACCACCCTGGCCGAGGCCCTGGCCCGCAGCTTCGGCCTGGCCTTCCGGCGGGTGAGTTTCACCAGCGACCTGCTGCCAGCCGATCTCACCGGCATCAACGTGCTCGACCCCGCCAGTGGCACGTTCCGCTTTCAGCCCGGTCCGCTGTTCACCCAGGTGTTGCTAGCAGACGAAATCAACCGGGCCAGCCCGCGCACCCAGAGCGCCCTGCTGGAAGCGATGGCCAGCGGTCGGGTGAGTGTCGACGGCACCAGCCACCCCCTGCCTCAGCCATTCATGGTGATCGCCACCCAAAACAGCCTCGACCAGGTGGGCACCGCACCGCTGCCGGAATCCCAGCTCGACCGTTTCCTGATGCGCCTCAGCCTCGGCTTCCCGGAGCGGGCGGCGGAGCGTGCCCTGCTGGCAGGGGAGGCCTTGCCCCTCCCCGAGCTCACCACCGGCCGCCAACCTGAGGACCTGCTGGCCCTGCAGCAGCACTGCCGCCAGCAGCATTGCAGCGACAGCCTGCTCGACTACCTGCTCGATCTCATCGCCGCCAGCCGCGCACCCAAATCCCCCGGGGCACCCCTGTCGCCCCGGGCCTCCCAGGGACTGCTGGCCGCCGGCCGTGCCTGGGCGCTGCTGCAGGGGCGCTCCTTCGTGACCCCCGATGACGTGCAGGAGGTGTTCCCGGCCGTGGCGGAGCACCGGCTGGACCCTGCATCCAGCGGTCAGCTGAGCCAGGCGCTGCTGGAGCAGGTGGATGCGATCCGCTGACAGAACAGCCGCTAACCAGGCAAGCGGCAAGCGATCGTGGCCGGAGGGGTTCGGCCAACTGCAGCAGGGTGAGGTGCTTCGCCTGCACCTGCGCAACCTTTACATCGTGCCGACGCGCTTCGGCGGCCTATGGCTGTCCGGTGCCGTGCTGCTGCAGATGGTGGGCATCCAGACCCAGCGCAACGGTCCCCTGCTGCTGAGTTTTCTGCTGCTGGCCCTGTTGCTGCTGGCCATGCACCTCACCCACGCCAACCTGCAGGGCCTGGAGCTGCGCTGCGGCAACCCCGGGGCCGGCTTCGCCGACACGCCACTGGCCTACCCCCTGTTGCTCCACAGCGACAGCTGGCGAGAGGGCATCGAGCTGCGGCTGACAGGCGGCCCGCTCAGCTCACCCCAGCGGTTGAAAGCCGGTGCCAACCCACTGCAGCTCGACTGGCGCTGCCAGCGGCGGGGGGCCCAGCGACCCGGCCCGCTGCTGATCCGCAGCACAGCCCCCCTGGGTTTGTTCCTGTGCTGGAGTCGCTGGCAACCGTCCGTGCCCCAGCTGGTGTACCCGGCCCGGCGGCGGGGGCCGGTGGCCCTGGCCCCCAGCCAACAGCTGCGGCAACCCAGCGGTCCTGCGAGCTCCGCCTCGGGGGAAGGCAGTGACCATTGGCAAGACCTTCGCCCCCAGCGCCCCGAGGACAGCCAGAGCCGCCTGGCCTGGAAAGCCCTGGCCCAGGGCCGCGGCCGCCTCACCAAGCTGTTCCGTACAGAGGGGGACCAGCCGCCCTGGCTCACCCTGGCCGCCGCGGTGCCCCAAGAGCAGGCCTTGGAGCATCTCAGCGCGGCCGTCTGGCAACGCAGCCAAGCCGGTGAACGCTTCGGGCTGCTGCTGCCCGATCAGCGCATCTCCCCGGGCCAGGGGAAGGAACACCGGGAGCGCTGCCTGCAGGCCCTGGCCCTGTGTCCCTGATGGCCAGCGCCAACTTGCCAGCGAAGCGGCTGCAGTGGCTCACCCTGGCGGTGCTGGGCCTGGGCAGCCTGGGCCTCGACCCAGGCTGGCTACTGGGCGCCTTCACCCTGGCCCTGGTGCTGATGGCGGGGCTGAAGCTGCGGGAGGCCCGGGACCGGGCAGGCCGTCGGCTCGTGGCCCTGCTGCAGCTGGTGATCTGCGGGCTGCTCTCGGCCCAGCAGGCCGACCTGCTGCCCAGCCTGCTGCAGCTGCTGGCGGCCCTGCTCAGCCTGGCGGGGCTGCTGCAGCTGGAAACCAACCTGGCGCTGGCCTGGCCCCAGCTGTTGCGGCGCAGCCTGCGGCTGCTGGCCTCAGCCCTGCCGATGGCCCTGGTGCTGTTCCTGCTCCTGCCCCGCATCAGCCCCTTCGGACTGGCCACCGGCGGCCCCGGAGCCCGGGCCGGCACCGGCCTGAGCGACAACCTCGACCCCGGCTCGATCGCCACCCTGGTGGACAACACCAGCCCCGCAGCCAGGGTGGCGTTCAGCGATGACCAACCGCCACCGCCGGCCGAGCGCTACTGGCGGGTGCTGGTGCATCCCCACTTCGATGGTCAGCGCTGGCAGCGGGAGCCGGAGGCGGAGAGCGGCCGGGTCAGCCCCGACCGCCCCCTCGCCCCAGCCGCCACACCAGGCACCCCGGCGACGCGGGACCAGGTGTGGCTGGTGGAGCCCAGCCGGTTCACGGCCGTTCCCTGGAGCGGCAGCGGGCAACCGCTCGATGGCAACCTGCGGCCCCAGCCCAACGGGGAGCTGCGGCTGCTGCGGCCCGCCCTGGAACGGCGCAGTTATCGGCTGCGGATGCCGAGCGGGCCCCTTGACTGGCAACGCCAGCCCCCCCGCCTGAGTGATCTGCGCCTGCCGGCCGGGCGGAATCCGCAGCTGCTGGCCCTGGGCCGCCAATGGGCCAGCCTCTCCGACCCCGCCGCCCGGGTGCAGGCGGCCCGGGAGTGGTTCCAGAGCCAGGGGTTCCGCTACGACAGGCAGCCGGGGGTGATGGACGGCCCCGATGGCCTGGATCGCTTCCTCTTTGAGCGCCGCGTGGGCTTCTGCGGCCACTACGCCAGTGCCTTCAGTGCCCTGATGCGCGCCGCCGGCGTACCCAGCCGCGTGGTGAGCGGCTATCTGGGCGGCACCTGGGTGGTGCCGGTGGGCGGGGCCAGTTACATGGAACTTCGCCAGAGTGACGCCCATGCCTGGAGCGAGGTGTGGCTGCCAGGGCAAGGCTGGCTGGGGCTGGATCCGAGCAGCTGGGTGGAGGGCGGCAGCACGCCTGATGCCAGCGCAAACGCCGGAAGCCGGTCTGCCCTGGGGCCCTTGCGGTGGCTGCAGCGGCAATGGTGGGGACTGGACATGGCCTGGAGCCGCTGGTGGCTGGGCTTCGACCAGGCACGGCAGGAGGAGCTGCTCCGCCAGCTGCTTGGGGGGCAGCGCTGGGCCCTGGGCTGGCTGATCCTGGCCGGCTTGGGCACAGGCTTGGCGTCGGGGCTGCTGCTGCTGCGGCGGGGCCAGCGGCCCGGCGATCCGCTCGAACGCGATCTGCGGGGCCTGCTGCGGTTGCTGCGGGAGCTGGGGTTGCAGCCTGCACCGGGGGAAACGCTGGAGCAGCTGGCAGCCCGGGCCGCCAAGCGTTACCCATCACTAACCCAACCCCTCAGCGAGCTGGTGGCCTGCCATGGCCAGCGCCGCTTCGCCCCAGCGGGCAGCGGTGTCGCTGCCCGGCAAGCGCGGCGCCGCTGGCGCGACGGTGTGCGCACACTGAAGCGCTGCCGCCGGGACGCTATAAGGCAGGCAACTGGATCCAGGCCATGACAGCGCACAGCTGGATCCTCGGCCTCAACCCAGCCATGGCTGCCAGCACAGTCCTCGCTGCCAGCACGGCCCTGGTGTTGGGCCTGATCACCCCCACCAGCGTCCAGGCCGGTGAGGAGCTGCTGCAGCTGATGGAACAGCGGCGCTGCCAAAGGTGCGAGCTGGCTGGCGCCGACCTGGTGCACGCCCAGCTGGCCGACGTCGACCTGCGCGGTGCCCGGCTGCAACGGGCCAACCTCAGCCAGGCCCGACTGGACGGTGCCCGTCTCAACGGCGCCGACCTCAGCTACACCAGCTTGCTGGGTGCATCACTGCGGGGGGCCGATCTGCGCGGCGCACGGCTGGAGGGCACCGATCTTCGCCAGGCCGACCTCAGTGGAACCCTGCTGGATGGCGGCGCCCTCAGCCGCGCCCACTGGCAGGGGGCCCGCGGGCTGGACCCCAACCTGCTCAGCTATGGAGAACTGCACAACGCTGGCGTGGAAGCAGCCCGCCAGGGCCGGATGCCCGAGGCCGAGCAGTGGTTCAGCGAGGCGATCCGGCGCGA
>JBIKUY010000329.1:0-3073 GCA_044347355.1 Prochlorococcaceae cyanobacterium
GCCGCTTCGGCTTTTCTGTGCAAGGTCGTCTGCTCCGGGCCTGTCGCGGACGCTGGGACCAGCTTTGGCCGCGGATCGGCTGGAAGAACGGCTCCCAGTGGACCCGTTATCCCGGATCTTTCCAGTGGTCGATCGAGGCCCCGGAAGGCCATATGCCCCTGGTGAATCAATTGCGTGGCGTACGCCTGATGGATGCCCTGCTCACCCACCCGGCGCTGCAACAACGGATCAACGCCTGAAGCTGCGGCAGGAGCGTGGCAGCTCTGCGGTTTATGGTCGAACTGGCAGTCGCAAATCCAGCTGGATGACACTGCGCTGGTCGGATTTCATTACCCCGTCCACCCTGCAACTCAGTCCGCTGCTGGAGCTGCTGCTGGAGCCGGTGGGCTGCATGCAGTTGCAATTCCAGCTGCAACTGGGCCTGCAGGAGGCCCTTGTGAACGCGGTGCGCCACGGCAACGGGGGTGATCCAGCCAAGTGTCTGCGCGTTCGCCGGATCGAGACACCGAACTGGCTGGTGTGGCAGGTTCAAGACGAGGGGCCGGGGCTGCCTGCCTCGGCCCGCTCAGCCCAGCTTCCCGATCGTCTCGACGCCGAGGGCGGCCGTGGCCTGTTCCTGATCCACCACTGCTTCGATGACGTGCGCTGGAGCCCCCGTGGCAACCGCCTACAGCTTGCGGTGAGCCGACGCCGCGGCAGCAGTCGCCTGGGTTTTGTTCTGAGTAGCCGGCTTAACGACCGTGGCTGGGGCAGCCGGGGTCGCTGATCTCGGCCCTCAACCACTGCAGTGCATGCTCTGTCAGGGCGATCGCCTGCTCCCTGGCGGGAGTTTGAGCGCTGTGGCCTGGATCGTCGCCGCTGAGCAGCAGCAGCAGCGCAGCGGTCAGTTGCTCGGCGGCCCGGCGAGGCCGCTGGCGCTTGAGGGCATGCCAGTCGCGGTCCCCGATCACCAGCTGCCGTTGCAGCTCCTCCGCGAGCGGTCGTGCGGGCTCTGGCCAGGAGTTCGCGGGGGCAGCCGTCTCGGGCATCACTGGACGCTGGGGCAGGAGAGCCCCCATCCTGGCGAGTGTCTGTTCGCGATGGGTTCCGTGCCGCCCTCTCCCCGCCAGCGCCCTGTGCGCCTGCTGCATCTGCTAGACGGCATCTTTACCCAGGCTTCCCTGGCTGGCCGCAGCAGCGGGGTGGCCGAGCGGCGCCAGCGCCAGCGCCTGGCCCTGAGCCAGCGCCTGCTCGATCCTCTGCCGAAAGAACTTGCACCGGCCGACCATGACAGCCAGCTGTTCTGGCGGGGGCTGCGCTGGGGCGGGCTGGGCCTGCTGCTGGCCTGGATGCTAAGGCCCTAGACGGGCAGGGCTCGCTTGCGACCTGACCATACCCGGGTCATGAAGTGGGTTTCGGCGCTGATCGCCTCGAAACCGGCATTTCTCAGCCGGGCGTTAATGTCGTCACCGATGTAGTCGCGGTAGTAGGGCTCGTGGAAGCCACGCCGGAAGTTGTCCATCACCGTGGTGAACTGGGGGGAGTCGGCCAATTGAATGGAGTCGGCTAGCACCAGCACCCCTCCGGGCTCCAGGAGCCTGAAGCAGTCGTTGATCACGTTCTGGCGGGCTTCTCCGGGTAGCTCATGCAACAGAAACACACAGGTGATCGCCTGCAGGCTGGCGTCGGCGAAGGGCATCGCCTCGCCGTTGCCCTGAACCAGTTGGGGAAGTTCGCCGGGTAATTCAGAGAGCCAGCGGTTTGCCTGGCGCAGGTAGGCGGTGGAAAGATCGAGGCCCACGAGCTGGGCGTGGGGCAGGGCACCGCGCAGCTGGCGCAGGGTACGGCCCGTGCCGGTGGCCACATCGAGCACCCGGATCTGGGCGGGAGCGTGGTTTGTGAAGGCCTTCAGCCCGCGCAGCAGGGGGGCCAGCACCCGACGGCGCATCGGTTCGGCGGTCCCGTTGAAGAGGATCTCCACCTGCAGGTCGTAGAGGGCGGCGGAGTGGTCGCTTAGGTAGCCATCGGTCTGGTGATGGAAATTCTGCAGGTAGTAGTCGGGGTATGCGCGCGGGTCCACTTCCCTGGGCAGGTCGCGCACCTTTCGCTGGCGGCGGCGGTTCCAGGTGGCAGGCATGTCCAGCCACACCAGCGGGTAGCGGCTTGCCCAGTCCAGCCATGGGGCGTCGAACAACAGGGACGCCGGGTAGATCCCCTCTTCCGCCTCCTGCCAGTCCCGTTCCTGGAGCGTCTGCATGGCCTGGCGCAACTCGTCCAGCAGCTCGTCGGGGACGGGCTCGAAGCGGGGGCTGCCTTCGGGTGCCAACAGCTGCATCAGCTTGCTGCTCACCTCCTTGTGGGTGATGCCGAACAGCGCTTTGCCCTGCTGGAGGGTTTGATACGCCAGCTTGGTGAGCTGATCTGGCATGGAGCGGCAGAAGGGTGAAGCCCATTTCAGCCGATCCCGCCACCAGCCGCGAGATGAAGAGCCGTGAAGGGATCACGGTTTCGTAGCAACCGCTACAGAAAGGTCTCCACAATGGAGTTGCGGGAGCGTTCTGGAGCCTTTTGATGACCGACCCGACACCTAGCTCTGCCACCCCAGCAGGCAACCCCACCCTGCTGGTTCCCCTGCCGGCCAATGCCGCCCTCCAGCCGGGACCAGCCCGCGAGTTCCTCGCCTGGGCCGACGCGCATCAGCGCGACCGCCGCCGACACAGTGCCGTGCTGGCTCAGATCACCTGCCACCACGACCTGAACCCCAGCGGCGACGCCGTGCATCAGCAGCAGGCCTGGGCTTTGCGCCAAGCCCATGCGCAGCACCTGCATGACAGCGCGATGGCGCAGCTGCGGCAATCTGTCTGATCTACGAAATGCAGGCTCAGGAATAGCTTGCGCTCTGGACCGCTGATTGTCAGTTCCAAATCATCAGAATCTAGTTCGGAGGTCCTATGGCCAATCTTAAATCCTTTGTCTTCACGAACCAGAATGATTCAGCTGTGTCGCTCGATGGTTGGACCGTGGCGTCACAGGGTTTCCTTGTTTATGACACTGTGCACGCCCTGGCTGGAAACGATCTGATTCGAGCAACCTC
>JBIKUY010000330.1:0-3067 GCA_044347355.1 Prochlorococcaceae cyanobacterium
GCACCGCCGTTGCCGCCCCCTGCGCGAGTTCAACATTCCCGAACCGGTGGCCAGCGGGATGCTGGTGAGCCTGCTGCTGGGCCTGGTGTATGCGCTGAGCGGGCTGGAGGTGAGCTTCGATCTGGCTGCGCGGGATTTCCTGCTGCTCTATTTCTTCGCCGGTATCGGCCTCAATGCCGATGTGCGCACCCTGAGGGCCGGCGGCCGGCCGCTGCTGATCCTGCTGGCCGCCACGGTGGTGTACATCGTGGTGCAGAACCTCACCGGGGTCACCATGGCCAGCCTGCTGGGGCTGGATCCGCTGGTGGGACTGCTGGCCGGGTCGGTGTCGCTGGTGGGCGGCCATGGCACGGCGATCGCCTGGGGGCCGCGCTTCGCCGACCTGCACGGGGTGCAGAGCGCCGTGGAGATCGGTGCCGCCAGCGCCACCTTCGGGCTGATTCTCTCGGCCCTGATGGGCGGGCCGATCGCCAAGATCCTCATCCGCCGCACCCCGCCGCCGGCGGAGGCGGAGGCGGAGGCAAGGCGCGACCCCCTGCGCGACCCGATGGCGGAAACCGCCCAGCCCGGCCCGCCGATCACCAGCTTCCGGCTGATGGCCACCCTGTTCTGGCTGAACGTGTGCCTGGGCCTGGGCGAGCTGATCCACACGGGCCTGGAGGGCCTGGGGCGGAGTCTGCCCCTGTTCGTGTGCTCCCTGTTCGCCGGCATCCTGCTCACCAACACGATTCCGCGCCTGGTGCGGATCCCCTGGCCTGCCCATAGCAGCACCCTGGCGGTTGTCTCCGATGCAGCGCTGGGGGTGTTCCTGGCGATGTCGCTGATGAGCCTGCAGCTGTGGACGCTGCAGGGGCTGGGCGGGCCGCTGCTGCTGATCCTGGCGGTGCAGTTCCTGGTGGCCTTCGCCTACGCGCTGCTGGTGGTGTTCCGGGTGATGGGCCGCGACTACCAGGCCGCCGTGCTCTGCGCCGGCTTCGGCGGCTTCTCGATGGGGGCCACCCCCACGGCGATGGCCAACATGGCGGCCGTGACCCAGACCTATGGCCCCGCCGCCAAGGCCTTCCTGATCCTGCCGCTGGTGTCAGGCTTCTTCGTGGACATCAGCAACTCGCTGATCATCCAACGCTTCATCAACTGGCTCACCTGATCCGGCTCAGCTGATCGCTGGGGCGGGCCGGCAGCTGGGGCGGAACGCGGCCAGCATGAACGGCCTGTGCCCGAGGCCGCGCCGATGCCGGACCCCAGCCCCACCCCAGACCAGGCCGCCCAGGCCCGCCAGGAGCTGCTCAGCCTGCTGGGCGAGGGGGGCCGGGGCGCCGCCGGCCGCCAGGGGGAACGGGTGCGCGAGCTGATCACGCTGCTGGAGCGGGCCATGCCGGCCGATCTGGCGGCCCCGGGCGCCCTGGAACTGCTGGAGGGGGTGTGGGAGCTGCGCTGGAGCAGCAGCAAGCAGCCCTACCTGGCGGTGGGGCCGTGGCTGGAGAACCTGCAGCTGCTGGCGCCGTCCCAGGGACGGGCCATGAACCTGCTGCGCCTGCCGGGGGCCCTGGCGCCCCTGGCCGGCATCGCCGTGGAGGCGGCCCTCACCCTCAACCCCGGCGACGCCCCCGCCGGCAGCCCCTTTCAGCGGGTGGGGGTGCGCTTCCAGCGCGGCGGCTGGCTGGGGCCGCCCCTGGGCAGCGGGCGGCTGCAGCTGCTGCGCGCAGTGCAGCAGCCCTTCCCCGCCTGGCTGGACATCACCGTGCTGGATCAGGAGCTGCGGGTGTGCCGCGGCAACGCCGGCACCCTGTTCGCCCTGCTGCGCCGGCCCGACCTGGCCTTGGGCGAGCTGCTGCTGCCGCTCACATCCGCTCCAGGGCCGGAATCCCCAGCAGACCCAGGCCCAGCCTGAGGGTGCCTGCGGTGAGGCGGCAGAGGGCCAGGCGGGAGCTGCGGGCGGGCTCCTCGGCCTTGAGCACCGGCACCTGATCGTAGAAGCGATTGAACACCTGGCTGAGCTCGAACAGGTAGCTGCAGAGGCGGTTGGGCAGCAGCTCGGCCTCCACCTCGGCGATCACGCCATCGAGCTTGAGCAGCTCGCGGATCAGGGCCCACTCCTGGGGTTCGCTGAAGCTCAGTTCCCCGGAGCCAACGGAACCCCCACCGGCGGCCAGCGATCCGCCCCCCTCCAGATCACCGCCCTTGCGGGCGATGCCGGCGATGCGCACCACCGCGTAGAGCAGATAGGGCGCCGTGTTGCCGGTGAGGGCCAGCATGCGGTCAAAGCTGAACTGGTAATTGGTGATCCGGTTGGTGGAGAGGTCGGCGTACTTCACCGCCGCCAGGCCCACGGTGGTGGCCACCTGCTGGATGAAGGTCTCGTTTTCGCTGCGGCCCTCCTCCTCGAGCCGGCGGCGCAGGTCGGCCTCGGCCCGCTCCACCGCCTCATCGAGCAGGTCGCGCAGGCGCACGGTGTCGCCGGCGCGGGTCTTGAGCTTCTTGCCGTCCTCCCCCTGCACCAGGCCGAAGGGCACGTGCTCCACGCTGGCGCCCGCCGGAATCCAGCCGGCGCGGCGGGCCACCTGGAAAACGCCGGCGAAGTGGCTGGCCTGGCCGGCATCGGTGACGTAGATCACCCGGCCGGCGCCATCGCCCGCGGGGGCGGCGGCGAAGCGGTAGCGGATCGCCGCCAGGTCGGTGGTGGCGTAGTTGAAGCCGCCATCGGATTTCTGCACGATCAGGGGCAGGGGCTGACCGTCCTTGCCGCTCACCCCCTCGAGGAACACGCAGCCGGCGCCGGCGTCCACCACCAGCAGGCCCGCCGCCTTGAGGTCGTTGACCACCGCTTGGAGGCTGGGGTTGTAGAAGGATTCGCCGCGCTCGCACAAGGAAATGTCGAGGCGGTCGTAGATCTTCTGGAACTCGCGGCGGCTCTGGTCGCAGAGCAGGCCCCAGGCCTTGAGCGAGAGCGGATCGCCAGCCTGCAGCTTCACCACCTCCTCGCGGGCGGTGGTCTGAAAGGTTTCGTCGTCGTCGAAGCGGGCCTTGGCCTGGCGGTAGAAGGCCACCAGGTCGCCCAGGTCCACGG
>JBIKUY010000331.1:0-3060 GCA_044347355.1 Prochlorococcaceae cyanobacterium
GCCGATCGCCCTGCTGATCTGGGGGATGATCTACCCGATGATGCTGGCGGTGGACTTCGGTTCCATCGCCGATCTGCGCCGCCAGCCCAAAGGGCTGATCGTCACCGTGGCGGTGAACTGGCTGATCAAGCCGCTCACCATGACGGCCATCGCCTGGCTGTTCATCCGCGGCCTGTTGGCCGCCTGGATCCCGGCCGAACTCGGCGATCAGTACATCGCCGGCATGATCCTGCTGGGGGTGGCCCCCTGCACGGCCATGGTGTTCGTGTGGAGCCGCCTCAGCGACGGCGACCCCAACTACACCCTGGTGCAGGTGGCGGTGAACGACCTGATCATGGTGTTCGCCTTCGCGCCGATCGCCGCCCTGCTGCTGGGGGTGAGCGATGTGCTGGTGCCCTGGGACACCCTGGTGACGGCGGTGGGCCTGTTCGTGGTGGTGCCGCTGGCGGCGGGCTGGCTCACCCGAGCGCTGGTGCGCAGCAGCGGCGGCTCGCCGGGCCGGATCCAGCGGCTGGAGCAACGGCTCAAGCCCCTGGCGATCCTCAGCCTGATCGCCACCGTGCTGCTGTTGTTTTTGGTGCAGGCTCGCTCGATCCTGGCCAACCCCCTGGCGATCGTGCTGATCGCCATTCCGCTGATCCTCCAGACCTATCTGATCTTCTGGATCACGGCCCAGTGGATGCGGATCTGGCGCCAGCCCCATGCCATCGCCGCCCCCGGCGCCATGATCGGCGCCTCCAACTTCTTCGAGCTGGCGGTGGCGGTGGCCATCAGCCTGTTCGGCCTCAATTCCGGCGCCGCCCTGGCCACCGTGGTGGGCGTGCTGGTGGAGGTGCCGGTGATGCTCTCGCTGGTGGCGATCGCCAACCGCAACCGCAGCTTGTTTCCCTGGCCGTAGGAGAGTGCAAGGGCGTTCCATGAGCCCATGATCGCAGCGTCCTCCTCTTCTCCGCTGGCCAGCGCGAAAGGGCCCCTCGCCCGATCACCTCAACAGCCACGGACGCGCAAGGGCCCGTGGGAGAGGGCGCGCACGCGCCGTTCCAAGGCGATCGGCGGCCTGCTGATCGTGGCAGCGGCCCTCAGTAACAGCAACTGGGAGCAGCATCACAACACCTTCGCAACGTTCCTCTACTCCCTGGGGCTCATCATCGTGGCCATGGCCTCGTCCGGGAGAATCTGGTGCTCCTTCTATCTCTCGGGACGCAAGGACAGTGAACTCACCACCCAAGGGCCCTACTCGCTCTGCCGCAACCCCCTCTACTTCTGCAGCGCCCTTGGGGTGATCGGCCTGGGTTTATGCACGGAAACTCTCACCGTACCAGCAATTTTCCTGCTGATATTCGCTATTTATTATCCCAGCATCATCAGCCGAGAAGAACAGCGACTGCTGCAGATATTTGGTGAAGACTACCAACGCTACCTACAGAATGTGCCCCGGTTCGTTCCTTCCTTCCGGGAGTTCCAGGAACCGTCGAGCTGGACTGCATCTCCAGTGCTGTTCCGTAAACATGTGATCAACGACACGATCTTCATCTGGCTGCCCGCGCTGCTGGAGCTGATCGAAGCGCTGCGGGAGGCCGGGACGCTGCCGCATCTGCTGCACCTGTGGTGACACCCATGCACGCAGACAGAACGACCCAGACCTGTCAAGCAAGCACGACACTGACCGTCGCGCCGGTGAATCCATAAGGTGCCCCCTGGATGCAGCAGTTATGGGCTCGGCACTGTCGTTGTGGAAGGCCTGCGGTCCGGTGGCCTTGCCCTTGCTGCTCCTCTCCCTGGCCGTGCTCACCGTTGGATTTGAGCGCTGCGCCTTCTGGTGGCGCTGGTGGTGGCGGGACCGCCAGCCCTGGACCGAGCTCAACCAGCAACTGGACGCCTGCCCCTCCGACCAGGCCAGGATTGTGCTGCTCAGCCGGCAACAGCGGGCCATGGCCTGGGGAGAACCCCTGCTGCAGGCCACCCAGATCCTCGCCCCCATGCTCGGCCTGGTGGGCACCACCGCCGGGCTGATGGCGGTGCTGCGCAGTCTGGGCAGCCAGTTGCTGCTGCCGCCAAGCGCCCCGCTGGCGGGGTATGCCGATGTGCTGCTGCCCACCCTGATCAGCTTGCAACTGGCCCTGCTAGCCACGGGCCTGCTGCTGCTCAACCAGGGACTGCGCCGCTGGCAGCTCGGGCTGTTGCGGCGCCATTGCCCAGGGCAACCACAACCATGATCAGCCCGGCCAACACCCCCGCCCTGCTGCTCCCCCTGGTGGGCTGCACCCTGCTGGTGTGCACGGCCACCGCCAGCTTGCCGGCGCTGCTGCTCAACCAGCGGCAACCGAGAGATCCGCCCCTCACGGCCCAGGCCATTGCCAGTGAGCAGGTGGTGGCCCGTGGCGCAGGGGGGCGCTGGTATTTGAACCAACAGCCGATCGCCACCGCTCGGCTGGCCAGGCTGCTGGGCGAGACAGGGGGCGGCGGCAGCAACGGCGACGTGGTGCTGGTGGTGAGCCGGACGCTCAGCCTGGCCGACGTGAGCGCCAGCCTGGCCTGGCTGCGCCAGGTGTCGCCGCTGCCCGTGCGCCTGGAGCCGGCCCTGGATCGATGACCCGGCTGATCACCGCCTCCCCGTCTGCTGTGGTCGGCCTGGCCTGGGCAGGCCTCGCCACGGTCCTGTGCGGCTTTGCCCTGGGCCTGCTGTTGCTGCCGCAGCGCATGGTGCAGAAGCCCCTCCACCAGGGCGTGGTGACCCTGCACGTGGGAGCCGACCGGGAGCTGCGGCTCTGGCACAAGCCCGTGAGCCGCAGCCAGCTGGCGTCGTTTCTGCGGGTGGCGGCCCAACAGCGACCGGGCAGCAGGCTGCGGGTGATCCCCGACCCCCAGGTGTCCTGGGGTGCCCTGCAGGTGCTGCTCCAGCAGCTCAAACAGGGACCACTCCCTCTGGAGCTGCAACTGCCACCACCCCCCAGCGCCTTGCCCACCGCGAAGGTCACACCCTGATGCCAACCCTGCGCCGCCATCCCCTGCTGCCGGCCCTGGGCGCAGCCCTGCTTTGCCAGGCCGTGCTGATCGGCC
>JBIKUY010000419.1:0-3058 GCA_044347355.1 Prochlorococcaceae cyanobacterium
CGGAGGGGGGGGGATTGGTCGCCTTGGCCAGCGAGGCGGCCCATGCCGAGTTTGCCCCGCGCAGCGAGGCGGAGTGGCGGCTGAAACGCTGGCTGCAAGCAGACCTGGGCCTGGAGCGCCTCTCGATTGAGCGCGTGGTGAGTGGCACGGGCCTGGGCCATGTGGGCCGCTGGTTGCTGCAGGAACACCAGCCGGCCTCCAACCATCCGCTGCAGCGCGTGGCGCCCGCCGACCTGCCGGCGGCCGTGGCCCAGGCGGCAGCGGCGGGGGACGGCCTGGCCCAGCAGGCCCTGGATCTCTGGCTGGGCACCTATGGCAGCGTGTGTGGCGATCTGGCTCTGACGGGGCTGAGCCGGGGCGGGATCTGGCTGGCCGGAGGCACCGCCGGCAAACTGCTCCAGGCCCTGCGCCAACCCTGCTTCGAGCAGGCCTTCCTGGCCAAGGGCCGGCTGGCCAGCATTCTGGAAGCGATTCCGATCACGGCGATCACCGATCCGGCGATCGGCCAGTTCAGTGCCGCCTGCCGGGCCCGCATGCTGCTCGGGCCCAACGGGCCCTCACCGGCGAGCTGAGACACTGGCAGCAACAGGAGCAGGAAGATGGTGCGGCCCAAGGTTGGCCAGGGGGTTGTGGTCCACGTTCCGGCCACCACAGCCAATATCGGCCCCGGTTTCGATTGCCTGGGGGCGGCCCTCGACCTCGACAACGTGTTCGAGCTGCGCTGCGTGGAGGGGGGCAGCCACCGCTTCGACCTGATCATCGAGGGCAGTGAAGGCGCCCACCTGCGCGGCGGTCCGGACAACCTCGTGTACCGCTCAGCCCAGCGGGTGTGGAAGGAGGCCGGCGAAGAGCCGGTGGGGCTGGAGGCCCGGGTGCGCCTGGCGGTGCCCCCGGCCAGGGGCCTGGGCAGCAGCGCCACGGCGATCGTGGCCGGGCTGATGGGCGCCAATGCCCTGATGGGGGAACCCCTCAGCAAGGAGAAACTGCTGGAGTTGGCGATCGACATCGAGGGCCACCCCGACAACGTGGTGCCATCCCTGGTGGGCGGTTTATGCATGACGGCGAAGGCCGCCTCGCACCGCTGGCGGGTGCTGCGCTGCGAGTGGTCGAGCGAGGTGGTGGCCGTGGTGGCGATCCCCGCCATCCGCCTGGCCACCAGCGAGGCCCGCCGGGTGATGCCCAAAGCGATCCCGGTGGCCGATGCAGTGATGAATCTCGGCGCTCTCACCCTCCTGCTGCAGGGGCTGCGCAGCGGCAACGGCGATCTGATCAGCGATGGCATGCACGACCGCCTGCACGAGCCCTATCGCTGGGGGCTGATCGTGGGCGGCACCAAGGTGCGCGACGCGGCCCTGGAGGCGGGTGCCTGGGGCTGCGTGATCAGTGGGGCCGGGCCGAGCCTGCTGGCGCTGTGCACCGCAGATCGGGCCCAGGCCGTTGGTCGGGCGATGCTGCTGGCCTGGCACAAGGCCGGCGTGGAAAGCCGCACCGAAGTGCTCAACCTGCAGACCGAGGGGAGCCGCTGGCAACCCCTGCCTGATCGCTGAGCAAAAAACGCAGAAGAGCCCATTGCAACGCAGCGGATGTGCGCTGATCCGCTGAATCCCAACAGTCGCAAATCAGGTGACCACACCTATGGCAAGCCATAGACAGTGCAGCATCTGGCATCTGCCAGCGAGCCAAGGTGCAAGCTTTCGGGTGTGCTTAAAAGGCTTTGCCTTCTCCCCCAACCGAGCAATGCGCAATTCACGCAAGGCTTTCCTTTTTATGGCAGCCGCCGCTGCCACCAGCACCGGTCTGATCGCCCCTGCGGCCCAGGCCGCTGACCCGGCGACCAGCGAGGCCCCCATCACCATGGCCTCCCTGCCCACCGCCAGCACCGCCCAGGACCAGGACACCCTGATCAGCCAGTCGGTGATCGTCGAGGAAGCGGTCATCTACGAGCAGGGCACGGGCTTCTACGGCACCGTGGGTCTGGGTGCCACCTGGGCGAACGACATCAACGGCCGCGTCAACAAAAAAGACGGCACCCGCCGTGGCATCGAACTGGAAACCGAGGGCGGCTTCTCCCTCGATGCCGGTATCGGCTACGACTTCGGTCCCCTGCGCACCGAACTCACCTACGTGTACAACCGCACCGCGGTTAACGACATCAAGCGCAACAACAACTGGGATTCCACCCGCACCAACGGTGGCAACCAGAACGGCATCATGGCCAGCGCCTACTGGGACATCAACACCGGCAGCCGCTGGACCCCCTACATCGGTGGTGGCATCGGCTGGATCAACCAGAGCATGGGCAACAACACCCTGGTGCGAGTGGGTGGGAACGGCACCACCAACCGCATCAACACCGGCAGCGGCAGCGATGACCTGTTCGGCTGGCAGGCCAAGGCCGGTGTGGCCTACGGCCTGAACTGGAACACCGACATCTACGGCGAAGTCGTGTACCAGGGTGCCGAGTCGTTCCGGGCTGGCCGCACCAGCTACGACGCCATCGACAACAGCTGGGGCTTCAAGATCGGTGCCCGCTACCGCTTTGGTGGCCCCGTGGTTGAGGAAGTGGTGGAAGAGACCGTGATCACCCCCGCCCCCGCTCCCGCGCCCCGTCCCCAGCCGGCTCCCGCTCCGGTGTACCAGCCCGAGCCCGCCCCGATCCGCGGCCTCTGGTGATCAGCGTCCTGGACGACGCAACGAGGGAGTGGCTCCGGCCACTCCTTTTTTTGTGGTCGCCCGGCGCGCCCAACCAGGCCAGGCCGATGAGTACAAATGCCCAGCGACCCATGGGCGACTGATAGCCTTGCCCCGGCTCAGTCCATGGCGGTGCAGACCGCGCTGGCGTGGGCCCGCCTCCCTCGCCTACGGTCCCGGAGCTTGATGGACGTCTATCTGCCCAGCCTGGCCGCGACTCTCCCGGGCCTGGCGACGGTTCCGTCCAGCCAGTCCTTCCCCTGGCTCAGCCTGATCGTGCTGCTGCCGGCCGCCGTGGCCCTGCTGATGCCGCTGCTGCCCGGAGATGGCAGCGACCCGCGCCTACCCCGCAGCCTGGCCCTGGGCA
>JBIKUY010000443.1:0-3058 GCA_044347355.1 Prochlorococcaceae cyanobacterium
CCGAGCGAATCTGCGTATGTCTCGGCATTTTTTCAAAGGGCGCCAAGCAGAGAGCGCCAGATAACCGCGCTGAACCGCTCTCCAAGATGGTGCCACCCCCCGAGCTGAGTTGGGGCGACTCCCAGGTTGGCATTATCCCGAACCAAATCGGGGCCACCCGCCGAATGGACCAAGCCGACTCAGTTAGGGGCCACCCGCTGTTTGCCAGGCAGATTGCCACCGAGCTGGTGGCGGCTTGAGGAGGGGCTGGCAGAAATTGGACATATGAACCATTTCCCCAGAGGGCTCCGAGCCGAATTGTGGGGTGGCACCGAGTTGGAGGGGCGTACCCTTGGCAGGCCGCCGACCGAGAGCGCCAAGTCACCTGCGGGGAGGTGCCCGAGCGAATCTGCGTAAACCTCGGCATTTTTTCAAAGGGCGCCAAACAGAGCGCGCCACGCAAACCCGCTGAACCACTCCCCAAGATGGGGCCACCCCGCGAACTGAATTGGGGCCACCCCCTGGTTGGCACTGACTCCCCTCTCCTCTCCTCTCTTGGCCGCTGGGTCGTCGTGAGAGCGGGTTCAAAGAGCGGTCGGCGGGCGTCTTCCCAGATCGGAGGGTCTAGATCCCGCAAGTTGTAGCGACTGGAGGGGTCATGCAGGTTTTGCGGGGGTGTATGGGGAGATCAAGGAATCCCGGAGACAAACCAGGTCTTTTCCGTCAGGTTTTCGAAGCGGCAGGTGAAGAACAGGATAGGGAGCTGATTCTGACTACTGGTTCTCCGAGGGGAGACCCGGGTTCAGCTGTGCCAGAACCTTCGGCCCTTGCGCTCTTGGCCGCCGGTGGCGTCGCTACAGATCGCGTTCGCCGTAAGTGGGGTTGTGGGGTCGTTTGTGAATGGCCGATTCAGCGGGACTGGTCACGGGGGCAGCACTCTTCACACTACAAGAGTTCTGACACCCTGAACCGTTCAGCAAACCCGGTACTCTCAGAGCGCGATGCCCTTCGACTCTACCGTCGACTCTTAAAAAACCGAGCTCTGAAGCAAATCGAGGATTCGTGTGGTTGTTGGATGGCGTCCGGAACCAATCTCTCGGTAGGGCTGATTGGACTGTTCATTCGGACCCAAATGTGGTCGTTCAGACCGTCACCAAGGAGATGACATCGAGATGAATGTACGCGTTGTGAAGTCACTGAACAGAGTGGGGAACCTTCTCAGAACGATTGTGCCCCAACATGGTTTCTCGAAAAGCCATATCGTGTGGGGCTGCGTTTTGTGGCTCGGAATTACGGCAGCAAGCCCCCTGCACGCGGGCCTGACCACGTTCACCTTCTCGGGTCCAGCCATCCAGGGGACGCTGGACGGGGTCCCATTTGAAGCCCCCTTCACCATCACCGCCCAAGCCGACCCCGACAGCATGGTGTTCGGTACCATCGAAATTGAAGGCACTCCGTTCCCGACTGGCTTGTTGCCGGCCACCAGCACCATCACTATCGACGGTTTCGCAACGGTCACTTTCTCAGATTAGCTCTTCGGCCCTTTTCAGACGGATCTCGGTAGCCTCTCTCCCGGTTTGTTGGCCGCGGGGTTCGGGGTGCCTGACAATGCTGGTTCGATACAAGGATTCTTTGCTTCTGGCATTCCCACGGGGGATTCACTGGTCGACGTCGGCTTCTCAGTGAGTCAGCGATTCAGCTTCGCCACGACGGGTGGTGTGCTGATTATCGAATCCAACGCCGTCGCCAATTGCAGCTATGGGCCAATCGTGAGCAGTCCTGTTCCCGAGCCCTCCACCTGGGCCATGAGCCTGATTGCCGTCGGAATGACTGCCGTCGGTGCCCTTCGGCGTCGGCTTCCAACGGGCGATAGACCACCGTTGGTCGGGAATAAAATGCGATGTCACGCCCGGCTGGAACCCTCCAGCCGGGTCTGTTTTTGCGCCTCAAGGGAACTGGCAAGCCTGTCCATGCGAGCGGGACTCTGTCCATCTGTTGGTCATAAACCGTTTGGGACCCGACCTTGAGTCGTTCCCTGTTGAGTATTCCCTCGCACCAGCGTCCGCGACCAAATCGGGGCCACCCGCCGATTGGACCAGGCCAAATCAGTTAAGGGCCACCCGCAGTTTGCCAGGCAGATTGCCACCGATCCGGGGTCGGCTTCAGGAGGGGCTGACAGAGATTGAACATATGAACCATTTCCCCAAGGGCGTCCGAGCCGAATTGTGGGGTGGCACCAAGTTCGAGTTCGAGTTTGGGTTGGCCCCATCCCGAACCAAATCGGGGCCAACCGCCGATTGCACCATGCCGAATCAAATTGGCGCCACCCCCAGTGTGACAGGCAGATTGCCACCGAGATGGCGGCGGCTTGAGGAGCGGCTGACAGGAAGTGCACACATGAATCATTTCTCCAGAGGCGTCTGAGCCGAATTATGGGGTGGCACCAAGTTCGCGGCATTCTTTCAAAGATTGCCACGCAAACCCTCTGAACCACCCCAGATGGGGCCACCACCCCGAATGCCTTTCCTTACTTCAACACCTTTCAGCGACAATCGGATATACTGGCATCCCTGTCCGAAGGAACCTAGCACGAATCCAAATCGTCGTTGATCTGTCCATCGGGTATCGCAACCCAAAGTGGCGATCTCTTGGAAGTACGAAGATTCTCGCCCTGATGACCGGTCATGGAGTCAACTAAGGCTGTAGTTCTGACTAAGACTACATTGATGAAGAGCCGAGGTCAGGTTGATGAGCCAAGAGAGAACTAAAATGCCAGAAAATCAGCAATGGCTTGCTCAGCAAGTCAAAATGATCGCATTTACCACAGAGCCGCTACGATCCCTTGAGCAAACCTGGTGGTCCGACCTCACCGGGTTACCACCAGAAATCACGACGAAGAAGCCACAATTAGTTGAAGCTTCAGGTTCGTTCGAGGGTGATGTACTAGCTCTGGAAGTAACCCACTTCCGGGTGTGTTGGACCATCTCTCCAAATTTCACTCCGGAGGCCTTGGCGGGTGGTTTTCCAACGCTCGGCCCAGCATCAAGCCGGAGAGATTGGTTAGTTGAACTAATGGCTC
>JBIKUY010000332.1:0-3050 GCA_044347355.1 Prochlorococcaceae cyanobacterium
TGCAGCATCTGCAGGGCTGCCCTTGCAGCGACGGCTGCTACCGCTGCATCTTCATGTACCGGCAGCGCTTTGATCGCGAGCGCACCAGCAAACGGCGCGCCATCGAACAACTGCAGACGATCCTGAACCGCTGGCAGGAGCTTCAGCCCTCAGAGCGCAGCCTCTCGGAAGTGGTGATCAACACCCGCGCCGAAAGCGAACTGGAGCTGCGCTTCATCGACAAGCTGCGAGAAGGCAAAGGCAAGCCACCTGGTGTCACCGTCACCCTGCGCGAGGACTTCATCAAGGGCAACAAGGGCTATCTGCTCACCTTCAACAGCGGCCAGGGCCCCAACGACAGCCCAACCGTGGTGAGCTGGAAGGTGGAGCAGCAGGTGCCGATCGGTGAGGCCGAGGGCGTGGGTGCGTTCTCCCGCGCCGACTTCCTGCTCACCCCCACCGCCGGCGGCAAGCCGATCGCCATCTACACCGATGGCTGGGAATACCACCGCGGGCGGCTGGCCACCGATGCCGAACAGCGCATGGCCCTGCAGCGCAGCGGCCGTTACCTCTTCTGGGCGCTCAGCTGGGATGACGTGGTGGAAGCACCGCCGACAGCCCAGGCACCACTCGAACCCAATGGCCTGGCGGTGGGGGTCATGGCCGCTTTCGCCAACAAGCCCGAAACCTTCACCGAGCGCTGGTGGCCACCGGAGCTTCTCAATGACCTGCCAACACCGCCGCTGATGCCGCGCCAGGCCCAGCTGGCCAGCAGCCTGCAGCTGCTGATGGCGTACCTGGCCAACCCTTCTGAAGCGTTGTGGCAGGGAATGGTCCAGCAGTTCTGCCTGGCTCAGGCCTCCCCCCTGGCGATCGAGTCGCCTGAGCTCATGGCCGCTGCCGATGACCTTCAGCTCGGCGCCCACGTGCAGGAGTGGCAGGGCTCAGGGCCATCGCGGCGGGTGGGTCAGCACCTCACGCCCGCCCCCGGCCTGCATATCCACAACCTGGTCGATATGGGCCTGCATGAGCGCCGCCATCCTTTCGCCAGCTTCCGGGCCATCCATTTCGAGCTGGACCCGAACGCCAGCGAGCAACAGCAACAGGCCAGGTGGCGGGAGTGGTTGCGCCAAAGCAACCTCTTCCAGTTCCTGCCCCATCTGCTGATCTCCACCCCGGGCTGGGGTGGCAGCGAGCAACCTGCTGTTGTCGACCCACCCCAGGTGTGGGTGGCGGCCGATCCGGCCAAGGCAGCCCCGGAAGGCCTAGGCGCTCCACAGACCGCAGCGGCTGAATGGCAACGGGCCTGGCAGGACCTGGGCCGCTTTGTGCCAGCCGTTCTGCAGCCGCTGCTGAAGGCACTGGAGGCAACCTGGCAAGCCACCGATCGGCCCCTACCTGAGCAGGCCTTTGAACTGGAGGGTCCCCGTGGCGACGTGCTCGCCCAGGCCGAGCTCGCCTGGCCCGAGCACCGTCTGGCAGTCGTGAGCGATCCCGTTGATGCGGAAGCGTTCACGGCCGCGGGCTGGCGCTGCTGGTCGTTGGATGATCCTCCCGGCAGCACGGCCGCCGCTCTCAGCGAGGCGATCACACCCGCCTATTCCACGTCCAAACCCACGCAGCCACCGCCTGACCAGCCAGCCATCACCGCCCCCGTCCTGCACCTGACATGAGCGAGCCCCGCCTCACCGTTGCCCTCTCCAACGATTTCTTCAAAGCGTTCGGTCGGTTGCCGGAGAAGGCGCGCGGCAAGGTGGCCACCTTCATCTCCAAGTTCCGTGCCAACCCCCGCAGTCCGGGGCTGAACTACGAGCGCATCGAAGGCGGCAAGGATCCCTTCATCCGCTCGATCCGGGTGGATCAGGACATCCGCTGCATCGTGCGCGCCCCCGATGAGGGTGACACCTACGTGCTGCTCTGGATCGACAAGCACGACGACGCCTACCAATGGGCCCGTCGCCGCACCTGCCATGTGAACCGGGTCTCCGGTGCCCTGCAGGTGGTGGATGTGGAAGCCGCGGAACTCGCTGTGGGTGATGCGATCGCAGCTGCTGTCAGCGAGGCGCTGGCCAATCAAACCCCGGTAGCCCAGCCGGCGCCATCGCCCTGGGCTGCAGCTCCAACCGTTTCAGCGCAGGCACAAGCCCAGGTCGGCTCACTGTTTGCCCATTGCAGCGACGACCAGCTGATGTTGCTCGGCGTCCCCGAAGCCCTGTTGCCCGCTGTGCGGGCCGTCAGCAGCGAAGAGGCCCTCAGTCGTCTGATCGAGTGGGTGCCGCAGGACTGCGTCGATGGCCTGATCCTGCTGGCTGATGGCAAGCCGATCGAGGTGGTGATCGAGGAGCTGGAGCGACAGCGCCCCGCTGCCATCGATCCCACCGATGTGGCGGCGGCGCTGGAGACGCCGGAGAGCAAGGCCGAGTTCCTCGTGATCACCGACGACGACGTGCTGGAAGCGATGCTCTCGGCACCGCTGGAGCGCTGGCGCGTCTTTCTCCACCCCAGCCAGCGCCGTCTTGTCGAGCGCAACTGGAGTGGCGCGGTGCGGGTGCTTGGCGGCGCCGGCACCGGCAAGACCGTAGTGGCCATGCACCGGGCCCGCTGGCTGGCAAACGAGCTGATCAAAACCAGCTCCCCCGGCCGGGTGCTGTTCACCACCTTCACCCGCAACCTGGCCACCGACATCCGCGCCAGTCTCACCAAGATCTGCAGCCCCGAGGAACTGCAGCGGATCGAGGTGATTCACCTCGATGGCTGGGTGATGAATTTCCTCAAGAGTCAGGGCCTGCAGGTGCGCGTGTTCAACGACGAGGCGCGTGACAGCTGCTGGAGCCTGGCCATGGATGTGGCCGACACCACGCTGGGTCTTGATGAGCGCTTCTACCGCGAGGAGTGGAAAGACGTGGTGCTGGCCCAGGGCTGCCGCAGCCGCGACGAGTACCTGATGGCCCGCCGCGTCGGGCGCGGCACCCGCATCAGCCGCCCGCAGCGCGCCCAGATCTGGCCGGTGTTCGACGCGGTGCGCGCCGAGTTCCGCCAGCGCGGTCTCTGGGAGCCCGAAGAAGCCAAAC
>JBIKUY010000333.1:0-3036 GCA_044347355.1 Prochlorococcaceae cyanobacterium
CGTCGAGTTCCAGGGCCCGCACCAGATCGGCCAGGATCTGAGCCATGGCCGGATCGGGGCTGTAGAACGCCATCGCTGCTGGCAACCAATGCGGCGAGATTAGGCATGGCTCCAGTCCCCTCTCTTTCCAACCCCACCACCTCCACTCCCGGCAAGGCGGCCTTGGAGTTGCTGCACCCGGGCAGCATCTGGCAGCTGGAGTGGCCCCTGAATCTCTACAGCCGGGCCGGTGGCAGCGGTCTAGCCACCCAGGCGGCCACCGGCCGCTGTGTGCAGGTGCTCAGTGAACGGGCCCAGGGGCGGCTGCGGGTGCGCTTGCTGGAGGACGGCTACCCGTGCTGGCTGGAGCCGGCCGATCTGGTGGGTCGGGCGGTGGCAGCCCAGCGGCCCCGCCCCCAGCTGTGGCAGCGTCAACAGATCAGTGAAAGGCTGCCCAGCGTGCTGGCTGTGGCCCTCAGCTGGATGGAGCGCGCCAATGTGTATCTCTGGGGCGGCACCATCGGCCCGGATCTGGACTGTTCAGGCCTGGTGCAGTCGGCCTATGCCGCCGCCGGCATCTGGCTGCCCCGGGATGCCTACCTGCAGGAGCGCTTCTGCATGCCGGTGGCCGTGCAGCCAGGCCAGACCCACCTGCTGGAAGCGGGCGACCTGATCTTCTTCGGCACCCCCCAGCGCTGCACCCACGTGGGCCTGCATCTGGGCGGCGGCCGCTACCTGCACAGCTCGGGCCAGGAGCATGGCCGCAATGGCCTTGGCATCGATGATCTCAATCCCCGCAACAGCGATCCAGTGGCCTGCCACTACCGGCGGGAACTGCGCGGGGCCGGGCGGGTGATGCGCTGCCACGACGGCAGCCCACTGCCCGCCTAAGGTCGCGCCCAGTAGGGCCAGGGCATGGATCTCTCCATCGTGGTGCCCATTTTCAACGAAGAGGCCAACCTGGCCCTGTTGGTGGAGCAGTTGCTCGCCGCGGTGAAGCCCCTGGGCCTGGGCTTCGAGATCGTGCTGGTGGACGATGGCTCCAGGGACGGCAGTGCCGCCGTGCTGGCTGGACTCAGCCGCACGGTGCCTGAGCTGGTGGCCGTGCTGCTACGCCGCAATTACGGGCAGACCGCCGCGATGGCCGCCGGTTTCGATGCCAGCAGCGGCGAGGTGATCGTGACCCTCGACGGCGATCTGCAGAACGACCCCGCCGACATTCCCCTGCTCTTGGGGCAGATCGGCCAGGGTTACGACCTGGTGAGCGGCTGGCGGCACCAGCGCCAGGATGCGGCCGCCAGCCGGCTACTGCCCAGCCGCCTGGCCAACCGCCTGATCGCCCGCGTCACCGGGGTGCAGTTGCACGATTACGGCTGCTCGCTGAAGGCCTACCGCCGCGAGGTGGTGGACGACCTCAATCTCTACGGCGAGCTGCACCGCTTCCTACCAGCCCTGGCCGCCATCGAGGGTGCCCGCATCAGCGAAGTGAAGGTGCGCCACCATCCCCGCCGCCATGGGCGGAGCAACTACGGCCTCGACCGCACCCCGCGAGTGCTAATGGATCTGCTCACGGTGTGGTTCATGAAGAGGTTTCTGACCCGGCCGATGCACGTGTTCGGCCTGGCCGGCCTGGTGGCGATGGCGGCCGGTCTGCTGGTGGGGCTCTGGCTGGTGGGCGAAAAGTTGCTTCTGGGGGCCGAGATCGGCGATCGGCCGTTGCTTCTGGCCGCTGTGCTCAGCCTGCTGGCCGGCGTTCAGTTGTTCTGCTTCGGCCTGCTGGCAGAGCTGCAGATGCGCACATACCACGAAAGCCAGGGAAGACCGATCTACCGGGTGCGGGCCACGTTGCGGGGCAGCGGAGCAGCAGACACCTGAAGGGCACCCGCAGACGCAACTGGACAGCCGCCAAAGCGCTCGATCGCCAAAGCCGCCTCCCGCACCACCGCCGGATCGCTGTCCCGCAACCCGCGGAGCAACAGAGGCAACGTGGCGCGATCCCCCCAGGCGCGGGCGTGGCGCAAGGCAGCCAAGCGGATGGTGGGCTCCTGGCTCAGGGCCACCGACAGGCGTCGCAACAGCACGCCATGGGGGACGGCCGAGCCCGGACTCGCGAACAGCGCGGCTGGACTGGGGCTCTCACCACCAGCCACCCTGGGCGCTTCAGGGGCGAGCTGGTGGACAGCGGCGATCTGAGCCCGGTTAAGTGCCGCGATGGCGGAGGCGTCGATGGAGCGCAGCACCTGGGCAGGGCGGCGGCGTCCGGACCACCAAAACGCGAGCAACAGCAGGGATGCTGCGCCCCCGAGGACAGTGGGGTTCATGGATTGAACTTTTATGTCGCCCCCCGCAGGCCCGAAAGGCTTGCCTTGGGAGGCTCCTTACAGTACCGACGCTTGCTATTGGCTTGTGCCATGACTGGAGAATTCGTCGCTGCCTGGATGCCCTCGGTGTTTGTTCCCCTGGTGGGCATCCTCGGCCCAGCCGTGGCCATGGCCCTGTTGTTCAACGTGATCGAAGCCCGCGACTAAACGGCCACGTCCCAGCGCCCATTCGTACAGCACTCCTCTCCATCCCCCCATGACCGTGACCCCCGTGGCCGACCCCTGTGTCGGCAATCTGGCCACCCCCGTCAACAGCAGCTACTTCACCCGGGCGTTTCTGAATGCCCTGCCTGCCTACCGTCCGGCCCTCTCCCCCAATCGCCGCGGCCTGGAAGTGGGGATGGCCCACGGCTTCTTCCTCTACGGCCCGTTCGCGATCACCGGCCCGCTGCGCCTCACCGAATACGCCAGCACCGCCGGTCTCCTGGCCACCATCGGTCTGGTGTCAATCCTCACCGTGTGCCTGTCGATCTACGGCACCGCTGGCACCGGTCCGAACGTGCAACCCGCCGACGCCACGATTAGCAATCCTCCCGCCGATCTGTTCACCAAGGCTGGCTGGGCTGAATTCGCCAGTGGATTCTGGCTGGGTGGCTGTGGTGGTGCCGCATTCGCCTGGTTCATCTGCGGCACCGCCCTGGTGAGCCCGCTGGTGAACATCGCCGGTGGCGTCTGG
>JBIKUY010000334.1:0-3035 GCA_044347355.1 Prochlorococcaceae cyanobacterium
AGCAGGGCCGCGACCCCAGCCCGGCGGAGACCCAGCTGCTGCGCCAGGCACTCAGCCAGGCTGGCCGGGGTGAGGGCTGATGCGACCCCACCGGCTGGAACTGGAGGCCTTCGGTCCCTATGCCAACGCGGTGCAGGTGGACTTCGACCCCCTGGCCCGCGACGGCCTGTTTCTGATCCACGGCAGCACCGGCGCAGGCAAGACCTATCTGCTCGATGCTCTCTGTTTCGCCCTTTACGGCGAGGTGTCCGGCGAGCGCAGCGTGAAGGGCCTGCGTTCCGACCACGCCGCACCTGGCCAGGTGCCGCGGGTGATGCTGGAGTTCTCCGCCAGTGGCGGTCGCTGGCGGGTGCAACGGCAACCGGCCTGTGACGTGCCGCGCAGCCGCGGCGATGGCACCACCACCAAGCCGGCGAAGGCAGCCCTGTGGCGGCTCGACCGCGGCGGTGCTGAGGCCGGAGATGAGCCGGTGGCGGGCAATGTCACCGAGGTACGCCGGGAAGTGGAGCGGCTGCTCGGCCTGGATGCCGCCCAGTTCCGCCAAGTGATCCTTCTGCCGCAGGGGCGCTTCGCCGAGGTGCTGCGGGCGGGTGCTGAGCAGCGCGAAGCACTATTGAAAACCCTGTTCAACACGATGCTCTACGAGCGGATGAGCCGGTGGCTTGACGATCGTTCCCGCGAGGCCTATGCAGCCCTATGTGAGGGGGGACGTCAACAACACTCACTGGCGGAGCAGGCCCTGGCGATCTGGTCGCCGTGGGCTGCTGATCAGCTCGCACCCGACGCAGCGGACCTGGCCGATCCCCAGCGGCTCGCTGGCTTGCAGCAGGATCTGATGGACTTGCTCGGGCAGCTGGGCGCTGCTCTGCAGCAGGCGGAGGCCGAAAGGATTGGCCTGAGCAAACAGCTAGCCCTGCAGGAACGTGTGCTGGAGCGCTGGCACCGGCGCAAGGCTGCCGAGAATGGGCTCGAGGAGGCCGCTGGGCGCCAGGAGGCAATCGAGCAGCTGCGCCTGCGGTTGGTCCGGGGTGAACGGGCGGAGCAGCTTCGACCGGACCTGGAGGCGGAACGGGTGGCCACCGAACAGGTCGAGAGCCGCGACCGCATGCTTGGGGAGGCCCTGGCCAGCCTGGCCAGGCAGCGCGAGGGCCTCGCGCTGTTGCCCGCCGAACTCACGGCCCTGGAGCTCAGCCACCTACCCGACCCCGGCCAGCTCACCCGTGCCATCAGCGCCCTGGCGGCCCGGGGCGCCGAGTTGCAGGGGCTGGTGGGCCTGTGGGGTGAGCGGGAGCACACGGCCCAGTTGATCGCGGCGTCCGCGAGCCAGCTCACCCAGCTTGGTGAGCAGGTGCAGACAGGCGAGCAGCTTCTGGCCCAGGCCCAAGCCCAGTTGCCCTTGGGCCAACAGCGTCTGCAACAAGCTCGCAGTGCCTGCGACCAGTTGTTGGGGCTGGAGCAGGTCCACCGGTTGAGCCAGGAGCAACTGGCCGGCCTGGCCCAGCTGCAAGCGGGCGCTCAGCAGGCTGCAGAAGCCCAGGCTGCCCTCCTGGCTCACCAGCAGCGGCAGCAGCAGTGCCGCGCCAAGGTGCTGGAGCTGCGCCAACGGCAGCTGGACGGGATGGCCGCCCGGCTGGCCGGCGGCCTGCGGCCGGGGGAGGCCTGTCCGGTGTGCGGATCCAGCCAGCATCCCCAGCCGGCCCAAGCGGGTGAGAACGTGGTGACCGACAGCGACCTGCAACGGGCGGAGCAGGAGCAACAACGGGTGGAGCAGGCGGTGCAGGAGGCATTAAGCCGCACCAGTGCCCTGGCGGCCGACCTGGAGTCGCTTGGCAGCCGCTGGCCCCTCGCCCTCAGTGATCCCCAGGCGGTGCATGCCGCGGCGGCCCAGGCCCAACTGAAGCTGGACCAGGCCCGCAACCAGGCTGGGCAACTGCCCGCGCTGGAGCGGGAAGTGCAGCAGCTTGAGCAGCGCCTTGAGGCCTATCAGGAGCGGTTGCAACAGCGGCGGCTGCAGCGCAGTGAGCAAGAAGAACGTTTGCGAGGTGAGCAGGCCCAGCTCGCAGTGCTGCAGGCGCGGCTCGAGAAGGCCCTGGGGCCCCACAGCAACGGCAACCCCACCGAGATTCTCAGGGAGCACCAAAGGCTGCAGGAGCAACTGGCCCAGCTGGCCGACAACCTGCAGCAACGCAACCTGGAGGCCAGTCGCGCCGCTGAGCTGGCTAGCCGCCTGGCGGGCGACCTGGCAGCTGCGGGCTTCGCCGACGGCCAGGCACTGCTCGCGGCCCTCGCATCTGGGCATGAGCGCCAAAGCTGGCAGGAGCGCATCCGCGCGCACGACCAAGCCCTGCAGCGCGACCAGCAGCTGTTGGCAGACCCGGACCTGCAGGACCTCCCCGGCGAGCGCCCGGATCTGGCCGGTCTGGCTGAGCAACTGCGCCAGGGCCAGGAGCGCCGCGATGGCCTTCTGCAGCGCCATGCGCAGCTGAGCGCCGCCCTCACAGCCTTGGCGGAGGTGGTGGGGCGTCAGCGCAGCGCCAGCCAGGAGGTCGGGCGCCTCCAGCAGCAGGCTGACCAGCTGCAAGCGGTGGCTGACCGATGCCTGGGGCGCAGCAGTCCGCACATCTCCCTGCAGCGCTGGGTGCTTTCGGCCTACCTCGAGGAAATCTGCAGCTTCGCCAATCAACGGCTCGACTTCATGACTGCGGGCCGCTACCAGCTGCTGCTCAGCGATGAGAGCGGCCAGCGGCGGGGGAGCAAGGCGGGCCTGGGCCTGCGGGTGCTGGACGCCTTCACCGGCGAGGAACGGGATGTGTCCAGCCTTTCGGGTGGTGAGACGTTTCAGGCGTCGCTGGCCCTTGCCCTGGGGGTAGCCGACACGGTTCAGGCCCACAGCGGCGGCGTGCGCCTGGATGCCCTGTTCATCGACGAGGGATTCGGCAGCCTCGACCCGGACAGCCTGCAGCTGGCGATGGATGAACTCGAGCGACTGCGGGAGGGGGGGCGGTTAATCGGGGTGATCAGTCATGTGGCCGGGC
>JBIKUY010000336.1:0-3028 GCA_044347355.1 Prochlorococcaceae cyanobacterium
ACTGAGCTCAAAGATCAGTAGGTCTCGGGGGAAGCTGGTGGTGGCCAGTTGCGCCTCTAGAAATGTGATGAATCGCTTGCCCAGCAGCGAAGAGCCACTGATGTTCACCCCGAGGGCCAGCCGACTGGCGGGGTCCATCTGCTCCAGCAAACGAATGGCTCGCCCGGTGACCCATTCGTCAATGGAGACGGCCATGCCAAAGCGTTCGGCTGTGTAGAGGAAGACCGATGGGGGAATCAGGATTCCACCCGGTGCTTGCAACCGGATGAGCAGCTCGTAGAACGCCACCTCGTCGGTGCGTAGGTCGATCACGGGCTTGGCATGCAGCACAAAGCCGTTGTGGTCGAGGGCATCACGGATGCGCTCTGACCACAGCAGCCGGGCGTGGACCTTTTCGTGCAGGCCGCTGTCGCTATGAAACACCTGCACGCGCCCCCGGCCGGATTCCTTCACCTGGTACAGGGCAAGGTCGGCGTTGATCAATACATCGTCGGCACATTGGCCGTCGTTGCTGATGAAGCCCGCCACCCCACAGCTGGCCGCCACCGTCATGCCCTGACCGGCGCCCTCAACCACCACCGCTCGCAAGGCCGTGAGAATTGATTCGGCATGGCCAGCTGCTGCGCTGAGGTTGGATTCGGGCAGCAGGATCGCAAATTCATCGCCCCCTAGCCTTGCCACCACATCGGTTTCCCGCGAGTTTGCGACCAGGGCCGTGGCGACGGCAATGATCAGGGCATCGCCGGCGGCATGGCCAAATTGGTCGTTGATCGTCTTGAAGTGATCGAGGTCGAGCATCAGCACGGCTCCGCCCGCCCCGTGCCGGCGTCCATAGGCGAGCTGGCGGTCGACTTCGATCCGGAAGCGCCGCTGGTTGTAGAGAGATGTGAGCGGATCGTGGTCGGCAAAATATTCAAGCTGGCCCAGAAAGTGCTTGCGCTCGGAGATGTCGTGCAGCTGCACGATCAGAGCCCCCCCGATCCCGGAGCTGTTGGCCTGGGCGGGCGCAATCGTCATCAGCCCCCAGGTGCGATGGCCATCGGCATGCTCGAAGCGTTTCTCGAAGGAGCAGGTGTCGATCTCTCCCTCGCGCAGGCGAGCGATTTGGTCTTCACCGAGGGCGACATCGTCGCGGTGCACCAGCTCAGCAAAGTCCAGGCCTGTCATGGAGGCTTGGCTCCGGCCTGTGAATGAGGCCATAGCCCCATTGGCTGAGTGGATCTTTCCCAGGCCTCCCCGCTCCCCACTGGCCGCCACGAAGGCCATGGGAATGCCCGCGTCGGTAAAGGCACTCTCGCCGAGTTCCAGGGTCAACGGCGGATCCGCAGTGGGCTGGGCCAGGCAGATCCCAGAACCCCATCCTGGCAACCGATTCAGGGGACGGCTGATCCAGGACTCAAACCATGTGCTGCGGTTGCACCCAGCGGTCAAACTCCTCGGGGCTGAGTTCGCCCAGCACCAGGGCGGCCTCCTTGAGGCTCAGCTGGTGGTGGTGGGCGTGCTTGGCGATGGCGCAGGCCCGGTCGTAGCCGATCGCCGGGGTGAGGGCCGTGACCAACATCAGGCTCTGGTCGAGCAGGGTGTCGATGCGGCCTTCATCGGCCTGCAGGCCCTCGATGCAGTGCTCGCGGAAGCTGGTGCAGCTGCCCGTGAGCAGCGCGATGCTCTCCAGCAGGTTGTGGGCGATCAGGGGCTTGAACACGTTGAGCTCGAAGTTGCCCTGGCTGGCGGCCAGCTGCACGGCGGTGTTGTTGCCCATCACCTGCACGGCCACCATCGTGAGGCTCTCGCACTGGGTGGGGTTCACCTTGCCGGGCATGATCGAGGAGCCGGGCTCGTTTTCCGGCAGGATCAGCTCGCCCAGGCCGCAGCGGGGGCCGCTGGCCAGCCAGCGGATGTCGTTGGCGATCTTCATCAGGCTGCCGGCCAGCACCGTGAGGGCGCCGTGGGCGGCGGCCAGCGGTTCGTGGCCGGCCAGGGCCTGGAACTTGTTGGGGGCGCTGGTGAAGGGCAGCGCGAGACGCTCCGCCAAGCGTGCCGCAACCGCCTCGCCGAAGCCAGCTGGAGCGTTTAGCCCGGTGCCCACGGCCGTGCCGCCGATGGCCAGCTGGTGCACCTGGGGCAGGGCGGCGTGCAGGCTGTCGAGCCCCAGCTCGAGCTGGGCCACGTAGCCACCGAACTCCTGGCCCAGGCTCAGGGGCACCGCGTCCTGCAGGTGGGTGCGGCCGATCTTGATGATCCGGGCGAAGGCCTTTGCCTTGGCGGCCAGGGCGTCCCGCAGGGCCTCTACCGCAGGAATCAGCCCCTGCTGCAGTTGGATTGCTACGGCGATGTGCAGGGCCGCGGGGAAGGTGTCGTTGCTCGACTGGCTGAGGTTCACATGGTCGTTGGGGTGTACCGGGCTCTTGCTGCCCAGCACGCCGCCTGAGGCCTCGATCGCCCGGTTGGCAATCACCTCGTTCACGTTCATGTTGGTCTGGGTGCCGGAGCCCGTCTGCCACACCTTGAGCGGGAATTCGCCATCCAGCTCGCCGCGTTCCACCTCCTCGGCAGCAGCCACGATCTGGGCTGCCAGCTCCTCCGGCAATTTGCCTTTGTCCTGATTCACCTCAGCACAGGCGGCCTTGAGAGCTCCGAACGCGTGGACCACCGCCAGGGGCATGGCTTGGCCGAAGGGGAAGTAGAGCAGCGACCGCTGGGTCTGGGCACCCCAGTAGTGCTCGGCGGGCACGTCGATGACACCCATCGCATCGGATTCCACGCGGGTTGCGCGGCTGCCGGCCCGGGTTGTCCCTCCATCGCTCATTGGCGCACCACCTCGGCGTTGAGCTCATTGATGCTCACGGTGGTGCTACGGCGGAATTCCTCGGGGATGGTGATGCCGGTGGCCTGGCTCACGGCGTCGTTGATGCTGTCCAGGCCCACCTGACCCTCGGCATCGAGCAGCACCTTGCCGTCAGGGTTGAACACCACCACCTGGGGGATGCGGCCGTGCCAGTAGTGGGCAGGGTCACTGGGGCCCTGATCG
>JBIKUY010000379.1:0-2661 GCA_044347355.1 Prochlorococcaceae cyanobacterium
AGCAATGATCAGCATTCCTGGAAGGCTGATCATCAATAATTGGCCGGCAAAACTGATGCCACGCAAGGATAGATCGCAGCGCTGCCGGTGAACACCAAAACCCTGAAGAGCCAGGTAGATCAGCAGGGCTAGGCTGGTATTCACTACACTCACAACAGCTTCCTTGATGGCGAACGTGGACATGCTCTGCCAATCCAGTTGTAGCTGCCAGGTATAGAGCAGTGCCTTAAATGGCAAACCCAGTGCAACCCAGAAGCCGATGGTGGCCAGCACGATGCGGCCGTTGCCGACCTGGGTTGGACCACCGTTGCAGGCGCTCAGAAACAGCTGTTGCCACAGCAGCTGCGCCAGCAGTACGGGGATCGCCCATGGGTGGCCCCAGAGGGGAATGGTCATCGCCGCGGCGGTGATGCCCACGGGTAGTCCGAGCCAGCCAAACTCCATGAGCGCCAGAACTCCAAGGCTGGGGCCCAGCAGGATTTGGCTGTCGAAGAAGATTGTCGGGCTGTGCAGTGTGGCCCAGGCGACTAGCCCACTGAGCAGGCTGACGATCAGCAGGTTGCGGCCCAGGGTTTCACTGAGACGAAGCACCATCACGGCTGGCCGCTCTCCATACTCGTGCGGCTTGCGCTGGTGGAATGGCTATGGCAATCCTGCTGAGCGGAGCTGTTGATTGCTGACAGTTCAGTGGCTCATACGCCCAGCAGATCTGCCGGCTTCAGCCGGCCAGCACGGCTTTCAATCCCTCGGCATAGAGGATGCCGCTGCAGGTGAGGCCCCCGGCCCAGCACAGGCCGCGCAGGGGAGGCACATTGGCCACGTAGGCACCGATGTAAGCCAGCCGCAACGCTGGGTGCAGCCAGGCCGCTACGACCGCCACGGGAGCGCTGACCCCGGCTAGCAGGCAGAGCAGGGCGGCTGGGGCGTGCAGGGTGAAGGCCTCAAAGCAGTTCTGGTGGGCCCAGGCTGCCCGTTTGCCCCAGGCCGGCAGCCGCTCGAACATCGCTCGCGGGGCGGCCAGGTCGGCCATCTGGAAATTGGCCTTGGACCGGGCGGCCCCCAGGGGCACAGTGCTGAACACCACAACCCCTGCGGCCAGAAGCAACGACCAGGCAAAGGGAGCGAGCGCGGTGGTTGAAACCATGGCGGTGGGTGATGCTCGTTGCAGCATCCAGTCTGTTCTGTCATGCCCCCCCTCTCCCCAGCCAACTCTCCACCGCCCAACTGGGTGGATCATGGACATCCCCTGGGCCGCCTGATTGATGCCCTGCTGGCGGTGGAGCCCCTGCGCCGGCTGCTGTTTCTCCAGGCCCGGCAGGTGATCATCCGCACCGCCGAGCGGCGGGGCATCGCCTGGAGGGCCCGCCGTGAGCAGCTGCGCCGGCTGGCCGAACCCCTTGTGGCGGCCGTGGTCAATCCCGCCACGCAGACCCCCTCCTATTACAACGCGCGCTTCCACGCCTACCAGCAGGGCAACCTCTGCTGGACCGCTGCCTGCGAGGCCGAACAGGCCACCGATGCGATGGCATTGCGGGTGTGGCCTACCGAGCACCTCAGCCCCGCCGAGGCCCAGCAGCGCCTGCGGGCAGCCATCTTCGCGGCAATCGAGCCGAGCCTAAGCGGCCCGGTGCGCGAGGCCCTCGATGTGGGCTGTTCGGTGGGGGTGGGCACTCTGGCCCTCGCCGACTGGCTGGAGCGGCGCCAGGGCGAGCCGGTGGCCGTGAGCGGCCTCGACCTCTCGCCCGACATGTTGGCTGTGGCACGGGTGCGCGACAGCGCAGGCCGGATCCAGGCCTGGCATCATGCCGCCGCTGAGGCCACGGGTCTGGCGGACGCCAGCTTTGACTTGATCACTCTGCAGTTCGTGTGCCACGAGCTGCCCCAGCCGGCCACCCTGGCGGTGCTGGCGGAGGCGGCCCGTCTGCTGCGGCCCGGCGGCGTGATCGCCCTTGTCGACCAGGATCCAGACTCGGCCGTGATCCGGCGGCTGCCGGCGCCGATCGCCACCCTGCTCAAGAGCACCGAGCCCTACCTGGAGGACTACTTCCGCCTCGACCTGCCCACTGCCCTGGAACAGACCGGCTTTCAGCAGGTGCGCGCGGAGGCCTGTGACCCGCGCCACCGGGTGCTGGTGGCCCGCCGCTGAGCTGGTCTGGTCGTGGCGGCAGCGCTTTTCTAGGCTCCTGGCAACCTTCTGCCGCCCTCAGGCCGCAACCGTTGCGATGGCTGACACCTTCTCCTTCGACGTGGTCTCCGACTTCGACCGCCAGGAACTGGTGAACACCGTCGACCAAGTGCGTCGGGAAGTGGGCCAGCGCTACGACCTCAAGGACTCCGGCACCGAGATTGAGCTGGAGGAGACCAGCCTCACGATCACCACCGCCAGCGACATGACCCTGCAGGCGGTGGCCGACGTGCTGCGCCAAAAGGCCACTAAGCGCAACCTCTCACTGAAGATCTTCGACTTCGAGGACCCCGAGGCCGTGGGCGGCAACAAGGTGAAACAGGTGGTAAAGCTGCGCAAGGGCCTCAATCAGGAGCTTGCCAAAAAGCTCAGCAAGGCGGTGCGGGACAGCATCAAGAAGGTCACTGTGGCAATCCAGGGCGAGAGCCTGCGGATCACCAGCAAGAGCAAGGACGACCTGCAGCAGGTGATCGCCC
>JBIKUY010000022.1:0-11836 GCA_044347355.1 Prochlorococcaceae cyanobacterium
AGGGGCTGACTATGGCTTGAAGCCCTTCAGCAGGCGGGACGACACCAGCAACATCAGGCTGCGGCTTTCCAGAGGAGCGCCGAGGGGTTTCCAGGGGCTGAAGGTGCTGGGCAGGTCCTCACCAGCAGGCAATGCGGTGTCGATCACCCGCAGCCATCCCGTCGGACACACCGGCAGCTCGAAGTGCACCGCCCGGCAGTAGGCGTTCATGCCGCACCACAGCAGTGGACCCTGAACACCGTCGTTGATGCTCCAGGCCATGGTGTGTGACCATTCCGCCCAGTCAGGTTGGCTCACTTCCACCCCATGCCACTGGCGCCAGAGGCCTGTCGGTTCGCCAGCGCCGCGCAGGGGCCGTTCCGCCAAGGGCAGCTCGGGGTTGAGTAGATCCAGCAGATGTAGCCGCAGCCGCAGCAGGCGCTGCAGGTAGGTGCGCAGGGCCAGGTCGCCCCCATCCGGCTGCCAGTGCATCCAGCCCAAGGGGTTGTTCTGGCACCAGGTGTTGTTGTTCCCCCCCTGGCTGCGGCGCACCTCATCCCCCATCAGCAGCATCGGCACCCCGGGGGCCAGGAGCAGGCTGGCCAGCAGGTTGCGCAGTTGCCGGTCCCGCAGCGCCAGCACGGCACGGTCGCTGCAGGGACCCTCCACGCCGTGGTTCCAGCTGTTGTTGTGGTTGTCGCCATCCCGGTTGTCCTCGCCGTTGGCCAGGTTGTGCTTGCCGTTGAAGCTCACCAGATCGGCCAGGGTGAAGCCATCGTGGGCAGTGAGGAAGGTGATGCTCTGGCCTGGTTGGGGGACCCGTGGCTGGTAGAGATCCGGACTGCCGCTGAGCCTCAGCCCCAGGCTCCAGGCTGTTTTCTCGTCCCCTTTCCAGAAGCGGCGCACGTCATCGCGGAAGCGACCGTTCCAGGTGGCCACGCGGCGGGCCGGGAAATCGGCCAGTTTGTACAGCCCGCCACAATCCCAGGGTTCGCTGATCAGCTTGAGGTCGGACAGCTCGGGATCGGCTTCCATCGCTTCGAACAGCGGCGGTTGATCCAGGGGCATGAGCCCATCGCCGCGGCTGAGGGCGATGCCTAGGTCGAAACGGAAGCCGTCCACGCCCAGTTCCGTGGCCCAGCAGCGCAGGGATTCCAGGATCAGGCGTCGCACCAGGGGGCGGTTGGCGGCCACGGTGTTGCCGCAGCCGCTCACGTCCTGGTAATGGCCGTCGATCGACTGCTGGTAGTAGAGGCTGTCGCCGAAGCCCCGCCAGCTGAGGGTGGGGCCGTGCTGGTTGCCTTCACTGGTGTGGTTGTACACCACATCGAGGATCACCTCGATGCCGGCCCGGTGGCAGGCGCTCACCACCTGACGCACCTGATCGCGGGCGGTGAGGGGATCGTCGCCCACCAGATAGTCCGGGTGCGGGGCCATCCAGCTGATTGGGCTGTAGCCCCAGTGGTTTTGGCGGCCGGCAGGGGCATCGGCGGGATCGAAGGCCATCACCGGCAGGAGCTCGATCGCCGTGATGCCCAGCTCCTGCAGCTGCGGCAGGATGTCGATCAGCCCCTGGAGGCTGCCCTGGCGCTCCGCGGGTACGGGGCAGCCAGGCCCCTGGGTGAAGCCAGCCACATGCAGCTCATAGATCACGCTGCGCTGCCAGCTGTGCCGCGGCCGCGGAGCGGCATCGAAATCGAAGCGCTCCCGCTCGGTGACCACCCCCTTCAGGCAGCTGCCTGTGTTGGGCACCGCCCCAACTGCCGCCCCCCGCTGATAGCCCTGCCAGCCGGCGATCGCCCGGGCGCAGGGGTCGAGCAGCACCTTGGAGGGGTTGAAGCTGTGGCCGCCCTGCTGCAGCGGCCCATACACCCGGTACCCGTAACAGCTGCCAAGCCCCACCCCCTCCACCTCCACCTGCCAGGGGTCGCCGGCGCGATGGTCGCTGTTGAGCTCCACCACCCGCTGGGGTTCGCGCGCTTCGCCATGGGCGAACAGCAGCAGTTCAACACGCGTGGCCAGGGGGGCCACCACGGAGAAATTCACGCCTCGGCGGGTGACGCTGGCCCCCAGGGGCCAGGGCTGACCCCGATGCACCGGCGCGCCCCGGACGGCACCGGCTGTTGCACCGGCACCGGCTGTTGCACCGGCATTGGCTGTTGCAGTGGCGCCATGGGGCGAGGCGGGCCTGGACATGGGCAACGACGGGCTGGGCCTGCTTGCCACACAAACTAGGCAGCAGATGCCTCGACCACCTGTTGTCACGCTCGTCTGCTGACCTGGAGAGCGGCCGCCCTGCCCGGGAGGTGCGCCAGGGACTGTGGCTGTTCGCCCCCAACCGCGACACCCAGGGCGGCAGCAGCTGGCTGTTGGAGGGAGTGGAGGGGGCTTTGCTGATCGACTGCCCAGCCTGGACCCTGGCCAACCTGGACCTGCTGCTGTCCCAGGGCAGCGGCGGCACGATCGTGCTCACGAGCCGGGAGGGCCATGGCCGCTGCCGTCGCTTCCAGCAGGCCCTGGACTGGCCGGTGCTGGTTCAGGAGCAGGAGGCCTATCTGCTGCCGGGGGTGCAGCGGCTGCAAACGTTTGGCCCGCACCACCAGCTCACGGCTGATGTGCGCCTGCTTTGGACGCCGGGTCCCACCCCAGGTTCATGCGTGCTGCACCATGCCGGTGGGGGCTGGGATGGCCTGTTCTGTGGCCGGCTGTTACAGCCGCTGGCTCCGGGTGCCGCAGCACCGCTGCGCCAGCGGCGCACCTTCCACTGGCGGCGCCAATTGGCCAGTCTGGAGCGGCTGCGGCAGTGGTTGCCAGCCGGTTCACCCGCCTGGATCGCTTGCGGCGGCGGGCTTGGAGCCCTGCGCGGCGAGGTGCTGGTGGGGGATGGCAGCGGGGTGCTGGCGAGGCTGGATCTGGTGCAATTGGCCAGCACCGGGGTGCCCGATGGGCCCTAGCGGTGGGCAAGCGCTCACCAGATCCATTGCGGCTAGACGCTTCTCTGTTGCGAAGCGGCGGCAGGCCCCATACCATTGGCGCGCTCCACACCAGGGCGGTCGGCTTTTCCGACTCCCGATCACTGACCGCCGCACAACAGGTTTTCCCGTCCCATGAACAAAGCAGACCTCGTCAATCTCGTGGCTGCCCGCACCGAGCTCACCAAGACCGACGTCGGTCTGGTGGTTGATGCCCTGATCGACACCATCATTGATTCGGTGGTGGACGGCAAGAAGGTTTCGATCCTCGGTTTCGGTTCCTTCGAGCCCCGCGACCGCTCCGCCCGCCAGGGTCTGAACCCCAAGACCGGCGAGAAGATCAAGATCGAGGCCAAGCGGGTGCCCGCCTTCACCGCCGGCAAGATGTTCAAAGACAAGGTGCAGGGCGTCGGCTGATCCCCCATCCCGGCCAGCCCACCGCTCCACGGCTGCCCTGCCATCTGCGCGGGCAGCTGGGTAGTGGAGCGGCTCTGCGCCAGCGGGGCTACCGGGGTCGCTTCGCGCCTTCCCCCAGTGGGCCCTTGCATCGCGGCAACCTGCGCACAGCACTGCTGTCTTGGTTGGCCGCCCGCTTGGCGGGAGGGGAGTGGTTTCTCCGAATCGATGACCTCGACACCCCCCGCAATCAAGCGGGAGCCGAGGAATCGATCCTGGCCGATCTTCGCTGGCTCGGTCTCCACTGGGATGGCCCGGTCTGGCGCCAAAGCGCTCGCCGGGGCATCTACGCCACCGTGCTTTCAGCGCTGCGCCGCTCCGGCTGGCTCTACCCCTGCCGCTGCAGCCGCCGGATGCTGGCCGACATCTCCGCCCCCCATGGCGCTGTGCCGGTGTATCCGGGACACTGCCGGGACCTGGGGCTGGGATGGGCAGCCCAGGAGGGCCGACTGCCCAGCTGGCGCTGGCGGCTCCCTGAGGGGCCGATCGCGTGGCAGGAGCGATTTGCCGGCCAGGGCCGGTTGGATGGGTCCAGCCAGGTGGGCGATGTGGTGCTGCGGCGTGGTGATGGCTTTCTGGCGTATCACCTCGCCACGGCGGTGGACGAGCTCAGCCTGGGCATCAGCGAGGTGGTGCGGGGTGAGGATCTGTTCTGGGCCACCGGCCCCCAGGTGGCCCTGATGCGGCTGCTGGGAGGCGAACCTCCCGCCTATGGCCATGTGCCGCTCTGCCGCGATGCCCAGGGGCAAAGGCTCAGCAAGCGGAATGGGGCCGAGGGATTGGCAGGGCTGCGGCGGCAGGGCATGGATGCGGCGGCCGTGATTGGCGAGCTGGCCGCCAGTGCGGGCCTGGTGCAGGACGGCACCAGGCTCAGTGCCGCCGAACTGCTGCAAGCCTTAGACCCCCAGTGCTTTGCCGAGCGGCTGCGGGCCGCCGCAGCGGTGCAGTCTTAAGGAAGCTTTCGGGATCATTGGGCTGCAAGCCCCCCACACTGGAGTGACTCTCCATCCGCTTCCTGCGAGCGCAGCCGCGATGTCTGCCAACCAGCAACCCCATTTGGAGGTTGTCAAGGCCCCGGTGACCCATCAGCACAACCATCCGAATCCATCCCAGACCCCCAACGCTCTTCAGGAGGTGTGCTCCTCTTGCGGGGGCAGCGGCATGCTGCGGCTGGGCGACCAGCGCTTCCGCACCTGCCTGGATTGCCTCGGCCAGGGCCGGCTGCCGGTGGTGCCCGCCGCCACCACCGTGGCTGAGGTGCTGCAGTTGGACAGCCGACGGGTCAGCGCAACTGCTTCTTCCGCTGCTGCCAGATGAAGAATCCAGCGGTGCCCACCACCACTGCCAGGGGCGCGGCGGTGAGCAGGAGCAGGATCACGGCGGTCCAGTCGGTGTACATCGCTGCAGACGAAAACCGGAGCCATCATCCCAGGTGGCCCCGGTTTTGCTTTGGGCCCCTGCCTCTGTTGTTGCCACTCCTGATTCAGGCCCTGCTCGCGGTTCCCGTTTCCGCCGACGTGGAGTTCGAGAACTGCCAGCCCAGCGGCGATGGCGGCGTGACCTGCGACACCCGTCCCACCGGCAACACCCGCATGGACGATGAGGATGCCCGCTACGGGCTGCTCGACCAGGCCACCCCTGGTTGGCGCGAATTCGATCCTTAGGAGGGCGGCGGCGAGAGGTTCGGCGGCAAGACCCCTGCTGAGCCATTCCCGAGCCGGGCCGGCCCGGGTTAGCCCGGGTTGCCACATTGGAGACCACGGATCCTGCTCCCGCCGCGATGCCTGACCCCGGGACGAGACGGACCGATCCCACCTACGACATCCTGCGCACGCAGCGCCGGCCGCTCGACGCCCTGTTCAATCCCCGTTGCGTGGCGGTGATCGGCGCCAGTGAACGCGCCGGCAGCGTGGGGCGCACCCTGCTCTGGAACCTGCTGCGTTCGCCCTTCGGCGGCACGGTGTACCCCGTGAACCCTCGCCGTCACAGCGTGCTGGGAGTTCACTGCTTTGCCAGCGTGGCCGAGGTGCCCGAGCCGGTGGATCTGGCGGTGATCGCTACGCCGGCACCGGGTGTGCCGGAGGTGGTGGCGGCCTGCGTGGCCGCCGGGGTGCGGGCCGCGATCGTGATCTCCGCCGGCTTCCGCGAGGTGGGACCAGAGGGTGAGGCGCTGGAGGGGCGGCTGCGGGACGCCTTGCGCGGCTCAGGCATGCGCCTACTGGGGCCCAACTGTCTGGGGCTGATGAATCCCCGCATCGGCCTCAACGCCAGCTTCGCGCCCTCCCAGGCGGAGGCCGGGCATGTGGGTTTTCTCAGCCAGTCGGGGGCGATCTGTACGGCGGTGCTGGATTGGAGCCGGCGCCAGAAGGTGGGTTTCAGTGCCTTTGTGTCGATGGGTTCGATGCTCGATGTGGGCTGGGGCGACCTGATCACCGAGCTCGGTGACGACCCCGCCACCCGCAGCATCGTGATTTACATGGAGGCGATCGGTGATGCCCGCTCCTTTCTCTCGGCGGCGCGGGAGGTGGCGCTCACCAAGCCGATTGTGCTGATCAAGGGCGGCCGTAGCGCCGAGGCCGCCCGGGCGGCGGCCTCCCACACCGGCGCCCTGGCGGGCAGTGACGCGGTGCTGGAGGCGGCGCTGCGCCGCTGCGGCGTGCTGCGGGTGGAGCGGCTCTCCGACCTGTTCGACCTGGCTGAGCTGCTGGCCAAGCAGCCATCACGGCCAGCGGGCCCTCGGCTGGCGATCCTCACCAATGCCGGCGGGCCCGGGGTGCTGGCCACCGATGCCCTCGTGCTCAGCGGCGGTGAGCTGGCGAGCCTCGATCCGGCCACGGTGGCGGCCCTCGACGCCGTGTTGCCGCCGCACTGGAGCCGCTCCAACCCGATCGACATCCTCGGCGATGCCGATCCGGAGCGCTATGGCCGAGCCATCGACATCGCCCTGGCCGATCCCAACAGCGATGGCCTGCTGGTGATTCTCACCCCCCAGGCGATGACCGATCCCACCGCCACAGCCATGCGGCTGCGGGAACTGGCGGCCCGCTCCTCCAAGCCGTTGGTGGCCAGCTGGATGGGCGGTGAGGAGGTGGCGGCCGGCGAGGACCTGCTCAATCAGGCCGGCATCGCCACCAACGACTACCCGGATGCGGCGGCGCGGCTGTTCACCGCGCTCTGGCGCTACAGCTACAACCTGCGCGGCATCTACGAGACCCCCGCCTTGGTGCCCGAGCAGGGGGCCACGGGGGAGGGTGTGGCGGTGTTGCAGCGGGCCCAAGCCCAGGGGCGGGAGCTGCTCAGCGAAGTGGAGGCCAAGCAGGTGCTGGCCAGTGCGGGGATCCCCGTGGTGGAGACCCGGCAGGCCGGCTCGGCGGAAGAGGCGGTGGCGGCTGCCGACGCGATTGGCTATCCGGTGGTGCTCAAGCTCCACAGCGCCACCATCACCCACAAGAGCGATGTGGGCGGGGTGCGGCTCGATCTGGCCGGCCCCGAGGCGGTGGCCGACGCTTACCGCGCGATGGCCGCGGCGGTGACCGAGCGCTGCGGCCCGGAGGCCTTCGGCGGCGTGAGTGTGCAGCCGATGGTGTCCCGGCACACCGGCATTGAACTGATTGTGGGCAGCAGCCTCGATGCCCAGTTCGGCCCGGTGATCCTGTTCGGCAGCGGCGGCACCCTGGTGGAGGTGCAGCACGACAGCGCCGTGGCCCTGCCGCCGCTGAACACCACCCTGGCCCGGCGGCTGATGGAGCAGACCCGGGTGTATCGGGCCCTGCAGGGGGTGCGCGGTGGGCCGCCGGCCGACCTGGCGGCCCTGGAGCAGCTGCTGGTGCGGCTCAGCCAGCTGGTGCTCGAGCAACCGGCGATCCGGGAGATCGACATCAACCCCTTGCTGGTGCTGCCCAGCGACAGCCAGCGGCCCCTGGTGGCCCTCGATGCCCGCATCCTCATCCAGCCCCTGGCCGGGGCCAGCTGCGGCCTGCCGCGGCCGGCGATCCGGCCCTACCCCAGCGAATACGTGCGGCCCTGGCGGCTGCGCGATGGCACGGCGGTAACGATCCGGCCGATCCGGCCCGAGGACGAGCCGCTGGTGGTGGCGTTCCACCGCACCCTCTCGGAGGAGAGCGTGTACTTCCGCTACTTCCACATGATGTCGCTGCAGTACCGGATCGCCCACGGGCGGTTGGTGCGCATCTGCTTCACCGACTACGACCGGGAGCTAGCCCTGGTGGTGGACCGCCAGGCTCCGGCGAGCGGTGAGCACGCCCTGCTGGCGGTGGGGCGCCTCAGCCGCCTGCACGGCAGCAATGCCGCCGAGTTCTCCATGCTGGTGAGCGATGCCTATCAAAAGCAGGGGCTGGGCACCGAGCTGCTGGGTCAGTTGCTGCGGATCGGTCGCGATGAGGGCATCGACCGGGTCACAGCGGAGATCCTGCATGAGAACGACGCCATGCAGCGGGTGTGCCGCAAGCTCGGCTTCCAGCTGCGGACCACGCCGGAGGTTGTGGAGGCCTGGGTTGATCTGGCGGGCTGGCAACCACCGCCGGATCAGCGTGATCAGCCGGTGGCTGCCAGCGACTGATCCGCCGCTTCCGCAGCATCCAACAGCGCCGCCAGATGGGCCGCGCTGCTCTCCCCCAGGGCACCGAGGTGGTAGCCCCCCTCCAGCACCGACACCAGTCGGCCGCCGGCATGGCTGGCGGCCACCGCAAGGCAGCAGGCGGTGAGGGCGCCGTAGTCGGCACTGCTGAGTTGGAACCGCCCCAGCGGATCCAGGCGGTGGCCGTCGAACCCGGCCGACACGAGCACCAGCTGGGGGCGAAACCAAGCCGCTGCCGGCAGTAGCGCCTGCTCCAGGGTGCGCAGCACGGTGGCGCCATCACTGCCGGGCGGCAGGGGGCAGTTGAGGGTGGTGCCCGCTCCGTCCCCCTCCCCCCGCTCGTCTGCGGCGCCGCTGCCGGGGTAGTTGCCCTGCTCGTGCACGCCCAGTACGAACACGCTGGGGTCGGTCCAGAAGATGGCCTGGGTGCCGTTGCCGTGGTGCACGTCCCAGTCGACGATCAGCACCCGCTCCAGGCCATGCACGGCCTGGGCATGGCGGGCGGCCAGGGCCACGTTGTTGAACAGGCAGAAGCCCATGCCCCGCTCCGGCTCGGCGTGGTGGCCGGGTGGCCGCACGGCGGCGAAGGCGTTGGCCAGGGAGCCCTCCAGCACCCCATCCACCGCCGCCAGCACGCCGCCGGCCGCCAGGCGGGCCACGTCTTCGCTGTGCTCGCCGATGGCCGTGTCGCCGGTGGAGAGTTCGCTGCGGCCATAGGCCCCATCCCGGCGCACGGTGTGGAGATAGCCCAGGCTGTGGCAGCGCAACAGTTCGGCGTCCTCGATGGGCCGTGGCGCGATCGGTCGGCAGCGCTGCAGCAGTCCCTGCTGGCGCAGGGCCTTCTCAATGGCATCGAGCCGCTGGGGGCATTCGGGATGGCCCCTGCCGGTGTGATGCAGCCGGAAGGCAGGATCCATTAGCAGGCCGGTGGCGGGCATGACCTCAGCTCCTGCAACGCTTCCTCCACAATCGCGGACACCTGCGCTTTTGGTGGCTATCGAGAGGTTGTGAGTGGGCGGGGTCTGCCGCCAGCAGCCGATGGTGATGGCCTCCGCCCAGCCCCCGCCAGCCGCGGCCCTGCCCCCCCAGGCGGTGGAGCGCACCACGCGGCTGATCCGCCAGCACCGCGGCCGCGCTGACGCCCTGATCGAGGTGCTCCATCAGGTGCAGGAGCTCTATGGCTATTTGCCTGCGGCCGCTCTGGAACAGGTGGCCCGGGGGCTGCAGTTGCCCCTCTCGCGGGTGCACGGCGTGGCCAGCTTTTACCACCTGTTTCGCTTGGAGGCACCCACCGCCCACCGCTGTGCGGTGTGCCTGGGCACGGCCTGCTTCGTGAAGGGGGGCGGCGAGTTGGCCGCCCGGCTGGAGCAGCGGTTGGGGCTGCGGTTGGACGATCCGGCTGGCAACGGCAGTTGGGCCCTGGAGCATGTGAGTTGCCTGGGGGCCTGCGGCCAGGCGCCCGTGTTGGTGGTGGATGGCCGGCTGGAGCCGCGGCTGCCGCTGGATGATCCCGCCCAGCTGGAGCAGCGGCTCACGGCCCTCGGCCTGGGGGGGGAGCCATGACGGCGATGCCCGAACCCCTGCAGTTGCGCTGCTGCGGCGCCAGCGGCTGTCGCTCGGCCGGCTCCCAGGCCCTGCTGGAGGCGCTGCAGCGGGGGCGCGACCAGCTGGGCGGTGCCGCCGAGGCGGTGACGATCAAATCGGTGGGTTGTCTGCGTCTCTGTGGCTGCGGCCCACTGGTGGCCTTGGATCGCGGCGGTGTCACCACCGTGTACACCGGCCTCACTCCGGAGCAGGCGCCGGAGCTGCTGGCGGTGGCGTCGGGAGTGGCGTCCGGAGTGGGGGAGGGTGCGGCGGCAGGTGTGGCGGAGGGTGTGGCTCCCCCGCACCTGAGCGAGCAGCGCCTGGCGCCGGACCATCCCTTTTATGCCCTCCAGCGCCCGGTGGTGCTGGAGGGTTGCGGCCGGGTGGATCCGGAGTCGATCGACGACGCCCTGGCCATCGGCACCTACGGCCAACTCAAACGGGTGCTGGCGGAGTGCACCCCGGAGCAGGTGCGCGAGCAGGTGAAGCGCAGTGGCCTGCGCGGCCGCGGTGGTGCCGGCTACCCCACCGGCCTGAAGTGGGACACGGTGGCTCTGCAGCCGCCTGGACCCCGCCTGGTGGTGTGCAACGCCGACGAGGGCGACCCCGGTGCCTTCATGGACCGCAGCGTGCTGGAGAGCGACCCGCACCGGCTGATCGAGGGGCTGGCGATCGCCGCGTTTGCGGTGGGAGCCGACCAGGGCTACGTCTACGTGCGGGCCGAGTACCCCCTGGCGGTGGAGCGCCTGCGGCTGGCCCTGCGCCAGGCCCGCGGCAAGGGCTTGCTGGGGGAGGGCATCGCCGGCAGCAGCTTCAACCTGCGCCTGGAGGTGCGGGTGGGGGCCGGCGCCTATGTGTGCGGTGAGGAAACGGCGTTGCTGGCCTCGATCCAGGGGCAGCGCGGCACACCGCGGCCGCGGCCGCCGTTTCCAGCCCAGAGCGGGCTGTGGGGCCATCCCACCCTGATCAACAACGTGGAGACCCTGGCGGCGATCCCGGCGATCATCCGCGAGGGGGGCGACTGGTATGCGGCGATGGGCACCGAGGGGAGCAAGGGCACCAAGGTGTTCGCTCTCTCCGGCGCGGTGGCCAACACTGGCTTGGTGGAGGTGCCGATGGGCACCAGCCTGCGCACGGTGGTGCTCACCATCGGCGGTGGCGTGCCCGGTGGCGAGGGGCCCGATGGGGGGGTGAAGGCGGTGCAGACCGGTGGACCATCGGGGGGCTGCATTCCCGCCGCCCTGCTGGATACACCGGTGGACTACGAGAGCCTGCGGGCCTTGGGTTCGATGATGGGCTCCGGCGGCATGGTGGTGATGGGCGAGAGCACCTCCATGCCGGGGGTGGCTCGCCATTTCATGCGCTTCAGCGTGAATGAGAGCTGCGGGAAGTGCGTGCCCTGCCGCGCCGGCACCGTGCAGCTGCTGCAGCTGCTCGATCGCTTCGCCGACCACCACGCCAGCCTGGCGGATCTGGAACGGCTCGAGCAGCTGTGCGGCATGGTGCAGGCCACCAGCCTTTGCGGTCTGGGCCAGGCAGCGCCTAACCCGGTGCTGAGCACCCTGCGCTATTTCCGCCAGGAATACCAGGCTGCCTGCCGGGCGCCGCAGCAGTGTGAGCCGCTCACATCCTGTGAGCTGCAGGAGGCGCTGCCATGAGCGTGCACACCCTCACGGTGGACGGGATCGAGGTGGCGGTGCCGGCCGGCGCCTCGCTGCTGACTGCGGTGCGGGCCGCCGGCGCCGAGCTGCCCACCCTCTGCCATCTCGAGGGCCTCACGCCGGTGGGGGCCTGCCGGCTCTGCCTGGTGGAGCTGGAGGGCAGCGGCAAGCTGCAGCCCGCCTGTGCCACCGCCGCCGGCGAGGGGATGGCGGTGCTCACCCAGACGCCCCAGCTCAGGGAGTGGCGACGCATGGCGGTGGAGCTGTTCTTCGCCGAGGGCAACCACGTGTGCGCCTTTTGCGTGGCCAACGGCAACTGCGAGCTGCAGAACGTGGCGGTGGCGGTGGGGATGGACCACTCCCGCTTCCCGTATCAATACCCCCAGCGGCGGGTGGATGCTTCCCATCCCCGCTTCGCGATCGACCACCACCGCTGCATCCTCTGCACCCGCTGCGTGCGGGTGTGCGATGAGATCGAGGGGGCCCACGTGTGGGACGTGGCCCACCGGGGCGCCGAATGCCGGATCATCGCCGGGCTCGACCAACCCTGGGGTGAGGTGCAGGCCTGCACCTCCTGCGGCAAGTGC
>JBIKUY010000444.1:0-3015 GCA_044347355.1 Prochlorococcaceae cyanobacterium
CTACGACGTCGACGCTCCGCGGGCGGTGAAGCGGGAGATTGGACCCCGGCACGACCTCATGTGCGACGCCTCGATGCGCTACTCACTGGCCACCGCCCTCCGCATTGGCAGCGAACTGGCGCAGGTGGGAGCCTTCTGGTTCGAAGAGCCATTCGCCCCGGAAGACCTTGAACTGTTCGCCCAGCTGCGCGGCCAGGTGGGCGTGCCCGTCGCGGCGGGCGAGAATGAGTTTGGACTGCAGGGGTTCGCCGAACTGATCCACCGCCAGGCAGTCGACATTGTGCAGGCCGACGCGAGCCGGTGCGGGGGGATCAGCGAGGTGCTCAAGGTCGCCGAACTGGCCGACCGGGCGGCACTCAAGCTGGCCCCGCACAGCTGGAGTGATGCCGTGGCAGTGGTGGCGAACGCCCACGTCGTGGCGGCGACCCCGCATGCCCTGACGGTCGAGGTTGATCAGACGGGGAACCCGCTGATCGACGCGTTGCTGGCCGAGCCCCTGCGGATTCAGGAAGGGCGGCTGCACCTGGGGGACAAGCCGGGGCTGGGAATCGAGTTGAACGAGGCCGAGGTGGCCCGCCACCGCCTGGCAGACGCCACGCAGATTCCCGACGGATGGTATTCAGACATGCTGTTCGGGGTGCAGGTCAACAACCCGGCCCCGCCCTATGCGCAGCTGGGCTAAGGCGGGAGTCGCGGCGCACCGATCGCCTGCGGGCCGCTAGTGGCGTCGGCCCGAGCCCTGCCGCATGTGAGCGCGGGATTCCCGACGGGTGGTACTCAGACAGGCTGTTCGGGGTGCAGGTCAACAACCCGGCTCCCCCCCTATACACAGCTGGACTGAGGCGGGAGTCGCGGCTCGTCGGTCGCCAGCGGGCCGCGAGTGGCGTCGGCCCGAGCCCTGCAGCATGTGAGCGCGGGATTCCCGACGGGTGGTACTCAGACAGGCTGTTCGGGGTGCAGGTCAACAACCCGGCCCCGCCCCGTGCATAACTGGGCTGAGGCGGGAGTCGCGGCTCGCCGGTCGCCTGCGGGCGGCTAGTGGCGTCGGCCCGAGCCCTGCAGCATGTGGGCGCGGGCCATGGCGTCCTCGGCGTCCTGGATGCGGCCGCAGCGCTGGCAGATGACCGAGAGCTGTGTGAACGAGAAGGGGTCGTTCGGTTCCAGCTCGCAGACCTTGCGGGCGTTGGCAACCGCTTCATCGAGCCGGCCCAGCCGCTGCAGAATCACCCCCAACGCCGAGTAGGTCAACACGTGCTTGTCGTCTTGAGCCAGCACCTGGTTCAGGAGGGCGACCGCCTCTTCGAGCTTGTTCTCGCGCTTCAGTCGGTTGGCTTCGTCGTACAGTTCGGTGACCGTCGGCATGGGACGCTCGGGGGTAAAAAGCGGGAGGAAGAAAGAGGGTGAAGAGGAAAAATCATATCGGGTGCCGCCCCCCGGGCAACCCCCGCCCCTGATCAGAGAGAACAGGGGCAGACAGAACAGTGGCAGAGAGAGCAGGGGCAGAGAGAGCAGGGGCAGGGAGAGCAGGGGCAGGGAGAACTGGTGCAGGGAGAACTGGTGCAGGGAGAACTGGTGCAGGGAGAACTGGGTGTGCCCCGATTCTTTGGCGACGCGAGAGGATTCCGTGCAACGGAATCGCCCGGAAAGTCTCCCACAAAAGTTTGTCATGGCCACGCAGCTTAGCCCGGGCCAGTCGGTGCCACCCCCCAATCCGCCGGCCAGTCGGTGCCACCCCCCAATCCGCCAGCCGGCAGTCCAGGATGGTGCCACCTCAGGATAGGCCAGGATCGTGCCACCTCAGGATGGCACCACCCGTCAGTTGGTCTCCTCAGGATGGTGCCACCCGTCAGTTCGGAGTCCCAGAATGGTGCCACCCGGGAGTTGGTCTCCAGCAGGGACGGCCGCAAAGCCCAAAACAGTGCCACCCGTCAGTTCAGATCGCCGCCAACCTGGTGCCACCCGCCAGTCCGGAGGGGCCAACTGGTGCCCCCCGCCGGTTCGTCACGCCGGTTCGTCTCCGGCAGATTCAGCCTGGAAGCCCGAAACAGTGCCACCCCGCTTTTCGCCCAAACAGTGCCACCCGTCAGTTCGGAGGCATCATGCGGATCTTAGGTGCCACCCCGCTTTTCGTGTTCCAAGATGGTGCCACCCGTCAGTTTGCCGCGTCTGTGCCAAGATGGGGCCACCCGCCGGATCGGGCGCGTCGGATCGGGCGATCTTTGGGGCCACGCCCCGATCTGCGAGGCAAACGCCACCAACCTGGTGCCACCCGCCAGTTCGTCACCGGCAGATTCGGCCGGGAAGCCCGAAACAGTGCCACCCCGCTTTTCGTGTTCCAAGATGGTGCCACCCGTCAGTTTGCCCGTCTGTGCCAAGATGGGGCCACCCGCCGGATCGGGCGCGTCGGATCGGGCGATCTTTGGGGCCACGCCCCGAACTGCGAGGCAAAGGCAGAATGCGAGAGCCCCAACATGGTGCCACCCGTCAGTTTGCCCGTCAGTTTGCCCGCGTCAGTTTGCCGAACGTTCGGTGCCACCCCCCCAATTCGGGGGGCGGTAGTGGCATCGTCGCTCCGGGCCTGTCCGCCCAGAGTTGCTCCCGTCCGCCCGCTCTTGTCGCCTCCGGGGCTTCACCCACCGCCGCTGATTGTGCTCGCTGGCGACCCTGAACTGAAATCTTCTCGGCTGAAGAAGCTCTTCACCACTTCCCGGTAAACACACCCTCGCCTGAAAGCCGGCTCCCGCCCCCTTCCCGGGGCTTTGCCGCCAGGTTCGGCGATCAGGTTTCTTGGGCCATCCAGCCCGGTTTCGACCCCACCAATCCAAGAACTGGCTATTTGTCTCCCATGGCCACCTCCCGCTCCGATCTGAGCGGTGTTTCACCCAAGCTCCCTTCACCAAGATGCGGCTGCCTGGGTCGGGCTTTCACCGCTCCTCAGGGTCCTTTCGCTTGTTTCCCGCCCATTTCCCGGCCTGGCCTGATGTTTTCATCAACCTGAAGATTCTCAGATTTTCT
>JBIKUY010000337.1:0-2996 GCA_044347355.1 Prochlorococcaceae cyanobacterium
TGCGTGCGGAACCGATCGTGTTCACCGTGCCGCCCATCGCCCGCGAGCGGTACTGGAGCCTGCAACTCATCGACCTCTACACGCACAACTTCGACATTCCCGGCAGTCGCACGTCAGGCAACGATGGCTGCTGTCTTCTCATCGCCGGACCGAACTGGCACGGGGAAGAGCCTCAAGGCATCACGAAGGTGATCCGGTGCGAGACTGAAATCGCTTCGGCGCAGTTCCGGACGCAGCTCTTCAATCCCGCCGACCTCGACAACGTCAAGACGATTCAGGCGAAATATGTCGTGAAGCCGCTGTCAGCCTTCCTTGGCCGGCCGGCCCCCAAAGCTGGCCCTTCGATCGACTTCCCCAAGCCGCTCACACCGGGCACCCAGAAGACATCGCTTGAGTTCTACTCGCTGCTGAACTTCTACCTGCAGTTCTGCCCGACTCATCCATCAGAGCAGGACCTCATGGACCGATTCGCCAAAATCGGTGTTGGCGCGAGCCAGACTTTTGATGCCGGCAAGCTTTCACCGGAAACGAAGGAGCTGATCGAGGCCGGCATGGCCGACGCCTGGGCCGAGTTCAAGGGCTTGTTGGAACGGATCAACAAAGGAGAAGTGACGTCAGGCGACGCTTTCGGCACCCGTGAGTACCTCAAGAACAATTACCTCTACCGAATGGGCGCCGCGGTGACCGGCATTTATGGCCTCTCGAAGGAGGAGGCGATTTACCTGCCCTACTTCATAGACGGAGACAGGCAGAAGTTAAATGGCGTCAATCGTTACGCCCTATGCTTCAAGAAAGGCCAGTTGCCGCCAACTGACTCGTTCTGGTCGCTGACTATGTACGATCAGCCATCGAGCCTGCTCGTAAAAAATCCGATCGATCGGTACCTTTTGAATTCGACCATGCTGTCGCAATTCAAGTTTGATGATGACGGAGGGCTGACGCTTTATGTCCAAAGCGAATCACCCGGCAAGGATAAGGAAGCCAACTGGCTGCCCTCGCCGAAGGGACCTTTCTGGGTGGTTTTGAGGCTTTACGTCCCGAAGCCAGAGGCCCTGAATGGCAAGTGGATCGCGCCATCGATGAAGCGGTTGCAATATCTGGCCAGCTAACAACCGGTTGCAGCGGACGGCGCTGGCGCGCCGCCGCTGCAGCCGGAGCGTAACTACATCTGAGGGCGTGTCCAGCGCCGCCAACATCGTGGAGCAGGCGATCAGCACCGGCTAGCCGGTGCTGTAGCGGGGCTGGCAAAGGCCGTGGTCAGCACCACGTCCCATGACCACCCCGATGAGCGCCGAGCGGTTCACCGATCGCTTCCGTTATTTCAAAGGCCAGGCCCAGCAGCAGCGGGGCGTGCACCAGCTGTTTGATGCGATCGCCGGCACAGATCAGGGCACCGCGATCCTCGATGAGCAGGCCCCTTGGGCCCTCACCTACAGCGAGGAGCCACCGGCCCCTGCCGGTGGTCTGGATCCCCGCGGCTCCGAGGAGGTCGGCATGGTCGGCCCCAACAAACCAGCACCGGTCCAACCCGGTGATTCCTACCTGCTGGTGAATGACTGGGACGAGGACATGGAGGCCTACGACCACACCGGCAAGATCCTCTGGAAGGTGCCCTGCCTGGCGCGGGGCCAAGGCGCCGATACCGACTGGAGCCACACCAACACCGACACCCCGCCAGGTCTTTACAAGCTCGGGAAGATCTACGCGGACTACGAGCAGAACCCCAATCCCCCCTGCAGCGATACGGCGATGGCCTACGGCTGGTACTCGTTCGACATGGAGGAGCTCGAAGGCCAGGAGGTGGCCGTGGGCCGGGGCGGGATCATGCTCCATGGCGGCGGCTCGGCCTGCGGCTGGCCGATGGCCTGGGCACCGCAGCAGCCCCTGCATCCCACCTTGGGTTGCATCCGGATCCACAACGCCGACCTGCGCGACAAGGTGCTGCCGCAGTACCGCCAGGGCACGGTGTATGTGGGGGTGTTCCAGGAAAAAAAGTGACGGCGGGCCAAGCTCCTGAGGGGCTTGGTCCTGGTGAACAGCCCCACGCCAACCTGCAGCACTGGCTGGACTTCTTCTGCAGCAGCGCCGTCAACGAGGCCAGCCAGGGGGTGATCCAGCCCCTCACGGCCCAGGAGGCCTGCGGATTTCTGGGCTGCATGGTTGTCGAGACCGGCGAGCCAGAGCTCGAGAACCTCGATGTGGTGGAGGCAGGCAGTGGTGCCGGCCGCGGGGCCATGCAGCACACCGGCGTGCGCCGCACGGCCTACGACCTGGCTCGCGAGCAGGCCATCAGCGAGGGGATCGATCCCAATAGCAACCTCTGGCAGGAGCAGTATTTCGCCGAGGAGTACGCCGGCCTGCACGATCCGCCCGAGGGCTCGCTGATCGGCTGGGCCCGGGTGTTTGAGGACCGCCCCACGGGCATGGATCCAGCCGCAGCAGCGGCCTACTGGACCGGTTCGGCTGCTGAGGCCGAGGGCTACTTCAGGCCAGGCACGCCCCACACCGAGCGCCGGCAGGCAGAGGCCCTGAGGGTCTGGGGATTGCTGCAGAGCGGGGCGCTGGTACTGCCACCGGCTGGGGCCTGATCGCGAAGAAGGAGCAGCGATGCAAGCCAACCCAACACCCCGGCCGCCCAAGCCGCCTTTCGACCGCGAGCGGTTCGTGTTCAAGATCCTGGCGGTGGTGATTGGCACCCAGCTGCTGATCTATTCACTGGCTGCCGGGGTCTGCGGTCAGCGTGCGCTGGAGGGGCGATCGATCGGGCAGATCTGCCCCGGCACGCTGGAGCAGCTGCAGGGCGGCTTTGATTCCACCCTCAAGCTGCTACTGGCGCTGCTGGGTGGAGCAGCGCTGTCGCGGATGGACCGCTAACGCCTGGGAGCGGGAAGGGGGGCTTGCTCCGGGCCTCTCCAGTCTGAGGCCCGCCTGACGTCGGGCCTCCGCTGGGTTCGGTCCCGTCGCTGCGCCGCACTTGGCGCCGATCACCATGGCCA
>JBIKUY010000338.1:0-2991 GCA_044347355.1 Prochlorococcaceae cyanobacterium
TTCTCACCAAGCCTGAACCTGTCTATGAAAGCTTTTTCGATCCACTGTTCCGCGGCTTCCTGTCGGTTCTGATGATCATCATGGGCATGGAGGCTGCCCAGCGGATGAATGAGCTCCGCAAGGTTGCTCAGTGGTTCGCGATCTATGCGATCATTGCCCCCATTGTCCATGGCTTCCTGGCGTTTGGGGTGGGCCTGGTCATCCACAAAATCACCGGGTTCAGCATCGGCGGTGCCGTTGTGCTGGCGGTCATCGCCGCGTCGAGCTCGGACATCTCGGGTCCGCCGACGCTCCGCGCAGGCATTCCGTCGGCCAATCCTTCAGCCTACATCGGTGCCTCAACAGCCATCGGTACGCCAGTGGCCATTGCCGTGTGCATCCCGCTGTTCATCGGGATTGCCGAAGTCATGCTGGCTCGTTAGAACTGAACACATCAACGAATTGGAGCCAAAATCCATGAGTCAACAAGTCTGGAAGCTGGTGATTGTCGGAGAGGAGATCCTCTCCAAGAAACTCATCAAGCTCATCAAAGCAGCAGGTGCCACGGGTTACACCGTGAACGCAGCTGGCGGGGAAGGCAGCCGCAATGTTCGCTCGACCGGTGAGCCCAGCGTGTCGCACACCCTCGCCAATGTAAAAATCGAGGTGCTCACAGGCACCCGGGAGCTGGCTGACAAGATCACTAAGGAGATCGAAGCCAAGTACTACGCTGACTATTCCATCATCACCTATATCTATCCTGTGGAAGCTCTTCGCGACCATAAGTTCTGAGCCCAGACTCTTCGTTCTGATCACCTGATCCCCTGTAGCCCCTGCCTTGCCCCTGCGCATGGCAGGGGTCTTTTCTGTGCCTGGGGAGGGAGAGGAGGCTGCCCCTCGGCGACCCTGGGTTCGGATCATCCTTGTTCAGCGGGAACATCATGCTGTGATCGTTATGGCTTGAAGTGGCATCTGAACATACAAGCTTATGCAGATAATCCAAAATCTTGCAGGGTGCGAGTGCGGTAAATCCGCCAGAAAGCCTCAAGGTTCCCGGACTAAATCCGCCAGGGCAATCATCCATGAATCCGAAGGTTTTCGCGGGCCTCGGTTGGCTTCAGTGATTCGACTGACTCTGTTCTGTCTTGAGCTTCTGCCTGCCCTGCCATGGTCGTCTCCATGTCGCGTCGTTGCCTTCGCCTCAGCCTGCGATCCAGGAAAACGCTCCCCATTGGTCTGGGATGGCGGATGGAGCGTGGGTATGTGTGGCTGGCCCCCTGCTCCAGCTGCGGCGAACAGCACAGTCTCGGCATCTGGGGCCCGGGGATGTGGTGATCCCTTCCCTCACCGGGCTCTCCGGCCTCGAGTTGCGCTCCCTTTCCGCCGTGGTGGTGGTGGAAGAGGAGGTCACCGCGGCCATGGAGCGCGCCTTTCTGGAGGATCAGCTGCGCTAAGCCGCGATCCTGTTGTTGCTCAGCCGCGTGCGCCCGGCGGCATCCCTGTTGCTGCAGCTGCTCGACTGGTTTGGTGGCCGTTTCGGCACCATGACCAGCCAGGGCGTGATGCTGCTGGTGGGTGATCGGCCCCTCACCCACCAGCAGCTGGCGGACATCGCCGGCATGACCCGGGTGACCGTGACCAAGGCGCTCTCCCAGTTCCGCGAGGCCGGCCTGATTCACGCCCAGGCCGGTGGTGCACTGCTGCTGCGCACCACCTCCTCCGAGCTCTGGGAGTTCAGCTGAGCGCCCAGCGGTTCACACGGCTCATCCTTCCTCTGCGGACCTTCGGTGCTGATCCCTGATCGGCTGGGCCGTTCCCTTCCTGGCTGAGGGTTCGACCTTCAGCCCTGCCTCCCGCTGTGGAGCGTTCCATTTCGTCTCCTCTCCTTTCCGCATCCTGCTGTCGCCATGTTGCAACGACATCGCTTTCTCACCCTCGCCAGCGGTTCCCTCTCGGCAACGCTGCTGCTGGCCGGCTGTATGGGCAACCCCTCCGCCGGTCCCGGCGCCGGCACCTCCAGCGGCACGGCCTTGGATCAGGCCGCCAGCGCCAAACTGGAGACCGACACGATCAAACTGGGCTACATCCCGATCCTGGAGGACCCACCCTGGGGGTTGGGGTGGAGAAAGGCTTCTGCGCCAAGCAGGGCCTGATCATGGAACTGGCCATGCAGGCGAGCTGGCCGGCCGCCCGCTACAACGTGGTGATCGGCTCCCAGGGGGGAGACATCGATGGCGGCCAGTGGCAGCTGCCCATGCCCCACCTGATCACGGAGCGCATCATCACCGACGCCAAGAAGGTGCCGATGTACGTGCTCGCCTAGCTCAACAGCCAGGCCAAGGGTATCGCTGTGTCCAACACCCTCAAGAACGACGCCCTGGGTCTGGACCTCACGGCCAAGGCCGACGTGATCAAGTGTTCCCCAATCGCAAGAAGCGCAAGTTCCGTGCCGCCTCCACCTTCCCCAACGTCAACCAGGATCTGTGGATCCGCTACTGGCTGGCCGCCGGTGGCGTGGATCCCGACAAGGACATCCAACTGCTCACGGTGTCCTCCACCGAGACCCTCCAGAGCATGCGCAACGGCACCATGGACGCCTTCAGCACGGGCGATCCCTGGCCGTTCCGGATCGTCAGCGACGACATCGGCTACATCCCCCGGCCCTCAGCGCCCAGATGTGGCCAGCGCCCCCCTCTGATCGCCATGACCAGCACCGTCGCGGCTCCCCGCACCTGGCCACGCCAGCGGCCACCCCCAAGGGCCCCTACCCGGTGCTCGAGAACATCAACCTCGAGGTGCAGGAGGGTGAGTTCGTCTGCGTGATCGGCCACTCCGGCTGCGGCAAGAGCACCCTGCTCAACACCGTGTCCGGCTTCGCCAAACCCACCAGCGGCCGCGTGCTGCTCCATGGCCAGCCGATCCAGCGCCCGGGGCCCGACCGGATGGGGGTGTTCCAGGGCTATGCGCTGCTGCCCTGGTGCACGGCCTACGAAAACGTGCTTCTGGCGATCG
>JBIKUY010000340.1:0-2982 GCA_044347355.1 Prochlorococcaceae cyanobacterium
AACAGGCCCCGTACGTGTGGACCAAAACCACCGCCGGGGTGGATTCCTGGGGCTTCTTCGACCTGCTGCTCAGCCAGGCCCACGTGGTGGGCACCCCCGGCAGCGGCTTCGGAGCCGCCGGGGAAGGCTACTTTCGACTCTCGGCCTTCAACAGCCGCGCCAACGTGGAGGAGGCGATGCGGCGGATCCAGGCGGCGCTGAAGGGCTGAGGCTCCGGACAACCTGCCATGCAGAGGTGTGGATCTGCAGCAGGACCGTCAAGGAAGCACCCGGGCGGCGAGGGCCATTTCCTGCAGTGGCAAGCCCCAGCGCTCGGCAGGTGAATCCTGGGTGATCACGCGCAACGCTGCTGAGGCATCCAGCACACACGCGAAGGCCATTAACGCTCGCGATCGGCGCGAATCAAATCCTCAGGGGCTTCGCCAATCCACGGGCGGCCTGCCGCGCCAATCCTTGCCAATGCAGCGATGCGACGCTGGCGTGGATCTCCTCCAGCCACCTGTTCGAGCTCAAAGAAAGCCTGCTGGCTCAGGCTGCGCTTGTGGGCCCGCGCTCAGTGCAGCAGCGCCTGGTTCAACGGTTCGGGCAGGTCCGTGATCTGCAAGGAAGACACGGATCAGCACGCTCGCTCCAATCAACACTACTTAAATTGCGTGCATAACGCCACGGTGCCTGGTGGTTCGGCTGGGTGAGGAGATAGGGGGCGTGAATGTCCGCCGACAGCTGGGGCTGATAGGCGCCATCCTAAAGGCCCCATCGCAGCACGGATGGCGTCAACAAGCGCACGGGCATGGCAGAGGGCGTCGTCGCTTTTGAGACGGCCGAAGTGATCGGCGGGGGGCCCATCCGGGAGGCTATGGGGATCGCCCGTGGGGATGTAGAGCGCATGGAGGATGCGCAGCCTCCTCCGGCAGATCGCGGCTCGCACGGCCAATTCCATGGCCCCAGATCTGCTGACCAAGGTGCAGATGAAACGTCTTGAGGGCCTGCTCCAGCGACTAAGGGGACGCGAAGCAGGCCCATTCGTGGCACCCCAACTCAGGACTGATCCGGGCTTGCTCCAGATCAGCTAGCGCCTGATGCAACCAGCCGGCGGAGCAATTCATGACCGCCACTGTGGCGGCATCCGAGCCGACGCGCTCCATTCCGGAGCCGCCGCAAGCCCCGGAGCCTTACCTGGGAATGCAATCGGGGGATATCCATGCAAAAAGGTGGCCAAGGCCACCTTCATCACACCTTCGCAAGGAACGCGAGATCACTCAGTTGGAGTCCGCCCACTCTTGCCAGCTGCAGCCTTAAAATTATGCAACACTGCCGTAGGATCACCATTAAAGGCATCGATCTGATCATTTCCGTTCGGAGACGGATTCACATGATTCCTGCCCAGATGGTGCCAATTATTCACAAAACTAGCCTGACCCGGAACAGTCACACCATGGCCACCTACCAGAGCTTGGGCATCCTCGTCAGAAATCAGAGAAATGAGATCGCGGTCAATAATGGTCAGGAGACAGATCAAAAAAGGGCCCGAAATGCCCGAACGGGGCATGACTCACCAATCCTATGCTTAGACACTGCGGCAAACGTGACACCAAGATCGGATGGGAGTGTTACAGCTGTTAATCAGCGATGCAACGAAACCATGGAATAACGCGTCGATTGGGCCTTCACGCTCACCACCCACTTGCCGCGTTACGGCAAAAACGAAGGCCGGCCAATGACCCTGTAATGGCATCATGCTGACGCTCCTTGGCAGGGCGGCCGATTGGCCCCGGACTGGGCCTGCAACACCTTTCCTAAAGTCACCGCACAATCCGCCGGTTCTGCCTCCATGCCCAGTTCGGTGAAGCCAGAGGGTGCAACAGCCCGCACCGCCGGATCCATCTCCTGGGTTGCCACGGAAACCCCGCCCCGAGCCACCCAGAGCCCCAGCCGCGAAGGCGGGGCAACGGTGCTGGACAAGGCCCCGGAACGGGTGCGCAAGACCTCGCCCCGCTACAAGGTGCTGCTGCACAACGACCCGGTGAACACCATGGAATACGTGGTGACCACCCTGCGGCAGGTGGTGCCCAGCCTCAGCGAGCAGGACGCCATCGCCGTGATGCTGGAGGCCCACAACACCGGGGTGGGCCTGGTGATCGTCTGCGATCTGGAGCCGGCGGAGTTCTACTGCGAAACCCTCAAGGCAAAGGGGCTCACCAGCACCCTGGAACCGGACGCCTGATGGCGCCAGCAGCCCCAGCGGCGCCCGTTGCCACCCCCCGTTGGTGGAGCACGCTCCTCTACATCCCGGCGCTCTATCTGGTGGGCTTCGCCCTCTCCCGTCCGCTCGGCTGGTTCCAACCGGCCTGGCGCGCCGATCAGGTGGACCTGGCCGGGGTGGTGATCGCCTTCGTGCTGCTGCTGCTCACCTTGCCCTCCCGACTGCGCAGGGTCTGGGGATCCCAGACCCCCTGGGTCAACCTGGGACTGCGGGTAGGGCCAGCCCAAGGACTCCGCTCCGCTCTGCAGGGCCTGGCCAAGGCGGCGGCCCTGCTGGCCTTCGTGAGCCTGGGGCTGCTGCTCACGCATCAGGCCCGCTGGGCTGGCTCATGGCCGACGCCAGCGCGGCTGCTCAACGCCCTGGCCCTGGGCTGCGGTGTGGGCCTGGCGGAGGAACTGTTGTTCCGCGGCTGGCTCTGGGGCGAGCTGCGGCTGATGGTGCGCGCACGGCGCGCACTTCTGCTGCAGGGCAGCATCTTCGCGCTGGTGCACCCCTGGTATCGGGAACCGGGACTGCTGGCACTGACCCTGCTGGGGGGGCTCACCCTGCTGGGGGTCTGCCTTGGGCTCGAGCGCCGGGCTGGCCACGGCTCCCTCTGGGGAGCGGCCACCCTGCATGGGGGGCTCGTGGGGGGATGGTTCCTGTTGCAGAGCGGACTGCTGCAGGTTGCCCCAGGGGCGCCAGGCTGGTGGGCTGGCCCGGGCCAGGGGTCGGTGAAT
>JBIKUY010000341.1:0-2981 GCA_044347355.1 Prochlorococcaceae cyanobacterium
GACCCTGATCGGCCTGGCGGCCAAGAACGGCATCCTGATCGTGGACCTCGCCAACCAGCGGATGGAGCAGGGCCTGCCGGCCAGTGAGGCGGCGATCGGGGCGGCCAGTTCGCGCCTGCGCCCGATCCTGATGACGGCGATGGCGGCCCTGGCCGGCTTCTTCCCCCTGCTGGTGGCCAGCGGCGCCGGAGCCCTCAGCCAGCGCTCCCTAGGCGCCGTGATCTTTGGCGGCCTGCTGGTGGCCACCGCCCTGAGCTTGTTCGTGGTTCCTTCCTTCTATGTGCTGATGAAGCAGCTGGAGGACTCCTGGTTCCCCGCCAGTCGCCAGACCGACCCGCTGGCCCCTGAGCCACCACCTTCCGCCTGATCACTGTGCTGATCAGTCGTCAACCTCCATCCGGTTTGCCAGCCCAGGTTTCTCTTCTGCCCGCCATGCCGCTTCCCCCTCCACCCGGCTATCGACGGGGCCGTCAACGGCGGGTCGATCGCAGGCGCATCCTGCTCAGCGCGTTGCTGGCGAGCGTTGCCGCCAGCGTGTTGCTGCTGCTCGTTCATCGCGCCGCCCGCAGCCCCGGAGCCCTGCTGCGCCCGATCCCCCTGCTCAGGGCCGTGCTGCTGGTGAGTGGGGCCGCCGGCTGTGCCGCCTGGGGGGAGACGATGCGTCAGCTGGCGCTCACCCGCCTTGGGGAGCCTGAGGGGCCGGAGGACATCTAACGCCGCATGCTGCGTCAGATGTCTGGTTGGTGGCTACGGTGCGTCCACCCAGCACGGTTCTTCCCTCCCATGCGGCGATCAAGCAACGCGAGCAGGGCTGGTTTGCTGCAGATCAGGAGCAATGCCTGGAGTTCCCGTTCCTGACATGACACCACCGTTCCTGCGACGTCCCTGCCGTGTCTGGGCAGGGGGGCTGGGCCTGAGCGTGCTGCTCGGCGTGACTGCCGCTGGCTGCCAGTCCAAGCCGCAGGCACCGGTGCAGCGCCCCTTGCCCGTGCAGGCTGTGCCTGTGGCTGGGGCCGTGTTCAGCCAGAACGTTGACACGGTCAGCACATTGGAGGCCATCGATGAGGTGGCACTGGCGGCCCAGGCCACCGGCAGGATCGAACAGTTGCTGGTGCGCCAAGGCGATGTGGTGAACCAGGGCCAGCGGCTGCTGGTGCTCGACCAGGTGCAGCTGCGCGCCGAGGTGGAGGCCCTGCGGGCCGAGACCGAGACCGACCGGATCAACTATCTCCGCTTCGAGCAGCTGGCGCGCGTCGGTGCCGACACGGCCCTGCGCCGCGACCAGGCCCGCCAGCAGTTCATCTCCTCCCGCCAGGCCCTGGTGGCCCGAGAGGCCGATCTGCAGTTCCGCGATCTCAAGGCGCCAATTGGTGGGGTAGTGGGTGACATCCAGGTGAAACAGGGCGATGTGCTGCAGGCGGGATCCCCCTTCACCACGATCATCCGCAACGACCGGCTGCTGGCCCGGGTGGATGTGCCGGCGGTGTTCGCCGACCGGGTGCGGCTCGGCCAGACCGTGGTGCTGATGGATCCGGTGAGCAATGCGCCGCTGGCGGAGGGCCAGGTGCGCTCGATCGACCCCGGGGTGGTGGCCTCCAGCCAGTCGCTGCTGGTGAAGGCCGAGTTCCCCAATTCCCGCGGTGATCTGCGCACGGGGCTGCGCACCCGCACCCGGCTGGTGCTGGATTCCCAGCAGCAGCTGTCCGTGCCCTTTGCTGCGGTCACCCAGCAGTCCGGCCAGAGTTTCGTGTTCGTGGTGGGGGGGCTGGAGCAGCTGCGCAGCAACCCCGGACGGCTCACTGCCGAGCGCCTGGCGGCGCTGCCTGCCGACGGGCGCTTCGCCCTGCAGGTGCCGGTGAAGCTGGGGCCGCTGCAGAACAACCGCTACCCGGTGCTCAGCGGGCTCACGGCCGGCCAGCAGGTGATCACCACCAACCTGCTCAACCTGCGGCATGGATCACCCGTGCAGGTGAACTGAGCAGGATCCTCTATGTCGCCTTCCAATCAATTCATCGTCCGCCCCGTGCTCACCACGGTGTGCAGCCTGCTGGTGGTGTTTGCGGGATTGATTGCCCTGCCCCTGCTGCCGATCGAGAGCCTCCCCGACATCGCCCCGCCCACGGTGAACGTTCGCTCCCGCTATGTGGGTGCCGATGCGGTGAGTGTGGAGCAGGGCGTCACGAGTGTGCTGGAGCAGCAGATCAACGGCGTGGAGAACATGGAGTTCATCACCTCCACCAGTGGTGCCGACGGCACCAGCAACATCACGGTGGCCTTCGCCAGCGGCAGTAACCGGGATATCAACCAGGTGAATGTGCAGAACCGGGTGTCCCTGGCCCAGCCCCGGCTGCCGGAGGAGGTGCGCCAGGCGGGCGTGACCGTGAACCAGGCCTCCACCTCGATCCTGCTGGTGGCCAACTTCAGCAGTGAGGACGCCGCCAACCCCTACAGCGTGGAGACGATCAGCGGCCTGCTGGATCAGAACCTCACCGATGCCATCCGCCGGGTTCCGGGGGTTGGAAGCCTCACCTATTTCGGCAACCGGGAGCTGGCCTACCGCCTGTGGCTTGATCCCACCCGGCTCACGGCCAATGGCCTCAGCGCCGACGACGTGGTGACGGCGGTGCGCAGCCAGAACCGGCTGGTGCCGGCGGGCCAGATCGGCGGAGCCCCGGCTCCTCCCGGCCAGCAGTACACCCTCTCGGTGCAGCTGCAGGGTCGGCTCACCAGCATTGAGGACTTCGAGAATCTGATCCTGCGCACCAGTGCCGATGGCGGGCTGTTGCGCCTGCGGGATGTGGGTCGGGTCACCCTGGGGGGTGAGTCGTTTGATGTGGAGGCCACCGACCTGCGTGGTGTTCCTTCGGTGGGGATGGCCATCTACCAGCTCAGCGGCAGCAACGCCCTGGAGGTATCCAGCGGTGTGAAGGAGGTGCTCGATGAGTTCGAGCCCCTGATGCCGGTGGGCATGACGATGGAAC
>JBIKUY010000343.1:0-2963 GCA_044347355.1 Prochlorococcaceae cyanobacterium
GCCTGCCGATGGCCGGTGGGCTGCTTCTGGGCCTGGGCTTCGGCTACTCCCTTCTCAGCAGCGTGCTGCTCGGCTCGATCCTCTCCTCCCACACACCGCTCGGATATCCGATCGTGCGCAGCTATGGCGCGGTGCGTGAGGAATCGGTGGTGGTGGCCATCGGCGGCACGATCTTCACCGACATCGCCGCCCTGGTGGTGCTGGCCCTCACGGTGGGATTGGCACGGGGCGCCATGGGTCCGCTGGGGGCCGTGGGCCTGCTGTTGAAGGTGGCGGCCTACGCCGCCCTGGTGGTGCTGCTGATCCAGCGCCTGGGACGCCCGCTGGTGCGCCGCAAGGTGAACAACGACAGCCAGCTGTTCGTGCTCGTGTTGCTGGCCGTGTTCCTGGCGGCCCTTACTGCAGAACTGGCCGGGGTGGAGAAGATCGTGGGCGCCTTTCTGGCAGGGCTGGCCGTCAATGGGGTGCTGCCCGAGGGCCGCGTCAAGGAACAAGTGATCTTCGTGGGGGCCAGCCTGTTCATCCCGATCTTTTTCATCGACCTGGGCCTATTGCTCAACCTGCCGGCCTTTCTGGCCACCCTTCAAGGTTCCCTGTTCGCCCTCGTCCTGATCATCACCCTGGTAGCCAGCAAGGGGCTGGCGGCCTTGTGGGCCGGCCGGCTGTACCACTACAAGGGCGCCCAGATCCTCACCCTATGGTCGCTATCACTGCCGCAGGTGGCGGCCACCCTGGCGGCCACCTTTGTGGGATTCCGAGCAGGCTTGCTCGACGAGCAGGTGCTCAACAGTGTGCTGGCCTTGATGGTGGTCACCGCCACCCTGGGGCCCTCGCTCACGGCCCTGGCCATGCCGCGGCTGGGAAGGGCCGTGAGCGGCAGCCTCGCCCTCGTGCGCCGCTCGCTCACGGTGCTGGTACCAGTGGCCAATCCGGACAACGAACGGCCCTTACTCAGCCTGGCCCAGCTGCTGATCGGCGGCGATGCCGACCACCCCGGCCGGGTGCTGCCCCTGGCCGTGGTCTCCCCCAACCAGCCCGAAGCCGGTGGTGCCAGCGCTGCGGCCCTCACCGCCCAGCTGGGCCAGGGCCGCCAGTTGCTGGAACGGGCCCGGCAGTTCAGTGACGATCAGGGCATCCCCTGCAGCACCGTGCTGCGGGTGGACACTGACGTGGCGGCCGGCATCGCCCGGGTGGCCATGGAGCAGGGCAGCGACCTGGTGCTGATGGGACTGGCCCCTCCCACCCGCCTGGGACGCTGGCTGTTCGGTGATCTGGTGGACGCCACCTGCCGTCAGGTGCCCTGCCCGGTGGTGGTAGCCCGGCTGATGAGCGAACCCAGCCAGTGGCGGCGACTGCTGGTGCCGATCAAGGATCTGACGGCCGGAGCTGTGGAGCAGTTCCAGTTAGCCGAACGACTGGCCACCGCCCTGGGCGCCAGCATCACCCTGTTGCACCTGCACGACCCCCGCCTAACTGCCACAGCCCTGGCCGAACTGCGTAGGGTCCTGGAGCGCTGGCGACCCGAAACAGAGGGGGTGGGCATGGGCAACACCTTGCCCGTGAGCGTGGAGCTGTATGCCAACCATGGGGTGGAACCAACGATCCTGCACTTCGGCGTCAGCCACGACCTGGTGATCCTGCGCTCCCAGCGACGGCTGGTGGCAGGTCTGCCGATTCCCGCCAGCGACCTCACCAACCGGCTTGTGCAGCGCCTCAACAGCACCACCCTGGTGATCAGCGATCCCCTCCACTGAGGCTGCAGGGGTGGCAGCGCTGCGCAAAAGGCCTAAACCGGAGTCATGCTCCACGTGGTGCGCTTCCGCCGACATGACTTACCGCCACCTGCTTGTTCCCACCGATGGCTCCGAGCTCTCCGACCGGGCCGTCGACCATGCCGTGGACCTGGCGGCCGCCCTCGGGGCCCGGCTGCGCGTCCTGCATGTGCAGGTGAGCTTCCCGATCAGCCTGGTCGGGGTGGGGGAACTGGTGGAACCCAGCACGGTGAATGCCCTGGTGGCCGCCACCCGGCAGCGGAGTGAGGCAATCCTGCGGGCCGCCATGGCCAAGGCCGAACAGGCTGGTGTGGTGGCCGACCAATCCCTGCTGGTCAATCCCCAACCCCACCTAGCCATCCTCGAGGAGGCCCAGAGCCACGACTGCGATCTGATCGTGATGGCCTCCCATGGCCGTCGCGGCCTGGAAGGACTGCTGATCGGCAGCGAAACCCAGCGGGTGCTCACCCAGAGCAGGTGCCCGGTGTTGGTCGTGCGCTGAGGGGGAACGGGATCAGCTAAACAAGGGCGAGGAATCGACAGTTCGGGGCATGAGCGATCCGGCTCTAGCGGCCTTCGGGTCGAGCTTCAGTGCCATCACTCTGGCCGAACTGGGGGATAAGACCTTTTTCATGTCGATGATCCTGGCGATGCGCCATCCCCGCCGCTGGGTGTTTCTGGGCAGCTTCGCCGCCCTGGCAGCCGTGACAGTGATCTCGCTCGGGGTTGGCTACGGGCTACGCGAACTGTTGCCCACGGCCCTGCTGCCCTGGCTAGCGGGGCTGTTGTTTCTGGGCTTCGGTGCCAAGTTGCTCCTGGACGCAGCCAAACTGCCCACCAATGCCGCAGACGATGAACGCCAGGAAGCCGAGGAAGCGGTTCTCGCCGCAGACCATCGGCAACCCAGCCAGCGGGCCTTGGCGGTGGTTGCCGAAGCCTTTGGTCTCGTGTTCATTGCCGAGCTCGGCGACCGCACCCAGTTCGCCACAATTTTTCTGGCCACGGCCCCGGGTTTTCCTTTCGCAGCCCTGCTTGCCGGCACCCTGGCAGGCCATGGGCTGGTCACCGCCCTGGCTGTGGGCTCCGGCCGGTGGATCGGGGAACGGGTGGATGAACGGCTCCTCTACCGCCTCAGTGGCGGGCTGTTCATCCTGTTCGGCCTCTGGTCCCTGAGCCAGGTCCTGGGCTGAG
>JBIKUY010000023.1:0-11651 GCA_044347355.1 Prochlorococcaceae cyanobacterium
TTCCTGTTTGAACGCCGGGTGGGTTTTTGCGGCCACTACGCCAGTGCCTTCAGTGCCCTGATGCGGGCCGCCGGTGTGCCCAGCCGCGTGGTGAGCGGCTACCTGGGCGGCACCTGGGTGGAGCCCCTGGGCGGGGCGAGCTACCTGGAACTGCGCCAGAGCGATGCCCATGCCTGGAGCGAGGTGTGGCTGCCGGGACAGGGCTGGCTGGGCGTTGATCCCAGCAGCTGGGTGGTCGGCGGCACTCCTCCAGCCGCTGCCTCAGATGCCATCAACCAGTCCACCCCGGGGCCGCTGCGCTGGCTCCAGCGGCAGTGGTGGGGGCTGGACATGGCCTGGAGCCGCTGGTGGCTGGGCTTCGACCAGGCGCGCCAGGAGCAGCTGCTCCGCCAGCTGCTGGGCGAGCGTCGCTGGGCCCTGGGCTGGCTGATCCTGGCCGGGGTTGGCGCCAGCCTCACGGCCGGACTGCTGCTGCTGCACCGGGGCCCGCGATCTGGCGATCCGCTGGAGCGCGATCTGCGCGGCCTGCTGCGGCTGCTGCGGGAGCTGGGGTTGCAGGCCGCACCCGGGGAAACGCTGCAGCAGCTGGCAGCCCGGGCCGCCAGCCGCTACCCATCGCTGGCCCAACCGCTCAGTGAGCTGGCGGCCTGCCACAGCGAGCGGCGCTTCGCCCCGGCAGGCGGCGGCGTTGCTGCCCGCCAGGCCCGTCGCCGCTGGCGCGACGGCGTGCGAATGCTGAAGCGCTGCCGCCGGGACGCTATAAGGCAAGAATCCAGTTCCAGGCCATGACAGCGCAGAGCTGGATCCGCCACCTGAGCCCCGCCAGGGCTGCCGGCACGGCCCTCGCCCTGGGCCTGATCAGTGCCCCCGGGGCCCTGGCCGACGAGGCGCTGATGCAGCTGATGGACCAGGGGCGCTGCCAGGGCTGCGACTTGGCCGGAGCCGACCTGGTGCACGCCCAGCTGACCGACGTGGACCTGCGCGGCGCCAGGCTGCAACGGGCCAACCTCAGCCAGGCCAAGCTGGACGGGGCTCGCCTCAACGGAGCCGACCTCAGCTTCACCAGCCTGCTGGGAGCATCGCTGCGGGGGGCAGATCTGCGCGGCGCGCGGCTGGAGGGCACCGATCTTCGCCAAGCCGACCTCAGCGGAGCCTTGCTGGATGGCAGCGCCCTCAGCCGCGCCCACTGGCAGGGGGCCCGCGGACTCGACCCCAACCTGCTCAGCCATGCGGAGCTGCACAACGCCGGCGTGGATGCGGCCCGCCAGGGCCGGCTGCCGGAGGCCGAGCAATGGTTCAGCGAGGCAATCCGGCGCGAACCGGCCGCGGCGGTGAGCTGGCTGGCCCGGGCCATCACCCGCAGTGAACTGGGCCAGCGGCAGCTGGCAGCCAGCGACTTCGACTACGCGGCTTCGCTGTACGCGGCTCGCGGCGAAGACGCGGAGGCCGAGCAACTGCGCCAGGCCGCCAAGCAACTGAACGCCGCCCCGAGCCAGTCGGCCGACGGGGGCAATGGCATCGGCTCCGCGGCCCTGGGCGGTGCCCTCGGCGTGCTCCAGTTCCTAGCTCCGCTGGCCGGCAAGGCCTTCCTACCCCTGCCCTTCTGAGTGCCCCGAGCCCATTGATGTCCTCCCCAAGGCCACCGGCCCAGCAGTTGGTGCTGGCAGGCGGCGGCCACACCCACGCCCTGGTTCTGCTGCGGTGGCTGATGCGCGGCAACCGGCCGTCAGGTTCGATCACCTTGGTGAACCGGGCCAGCACGGCCCTCTACTCCGGCATGCTGCCCGGCCTGGTGGCGGGCGTTTACCAGCGCGATGCGTGCTGCATCGACCTGCGGCGGCTCTGCAGCGCCGTGAACGTGACCCTGGTCATCGCCGAGATCACCGGGCTCGACCTGGAGAACCGCCACCTGCTGCTGGCGGACCGGCCCGCCCTGTCCTGGGACTGGCTCAGCCTCGATCTGGGCTCCACGACCCGCAGCCTGAGCGGCTGCGCCATCGGCGTGAAACCGCTCGAACCCTTCCTGAACTGGCTCGGCCGGCGCCAGGACAGCGGCCAGCCCCTGCGCATCCGCGGTGGCGGGGCGGCGGCTGTGGAGCTGGCCCTGGCGCTGCGTGGCCGTGGCAAGGCCGTGGAACTGCTGCTGCGTGGCGACGACCTACACCTGCAACCCGCCCGCGCCCTGCCCCTGGGGGAGCGCCTGCTGCACCAGGCCGGGGTGGCCCATCGCCGGCGAATGGCCGACGACCAGCCTGCCGAGCTGGCCTGCACGGGGAGCCGGGCCCCCGCCTGGTTCGCTGAGACCGGCTTGCCGTGTGACGTTGACGGCCGCGTGCGCACCCTGGCCAGCCTGCAGGTGGAGAGCCAGCCCCGGGTGTTCGCCGTGGGGGATTGCGGCGTGCTGAGCGCCGCGCCACGGCCGCCATCGGGGGTATGGGCGGTACGAGCGGCCCCCACCCTGGCGGCCAACCTGGCCCGCTGCCTGGCCACGGGGGCGCCGCCCAAGCAGCTGCAGGCCTGGCGTCCCCAGCCCCGGGCCCTGCAGTTACTGGCCGACCTCAGCCGCAACGGCGAACCCACGGCGATCGCCCTGTGGGGGCCGCTCGCCCTAGGGCCAAGCCGGCTGCTGTGGACCTGGAAGCACCGCATCGACCGCCAGTTCATGGCCCGCTTCCAGCAAGCAGGTGCCATGGCCGACGGCAACGGGATGGCCGGGAGCACAGCAATGGCCTGCCGCGGCTGCGCCGCCAAACTGGCCCCCGCCACCCTCACTGCCGGCCTGCGCCAGGCGGGCCTGGCCAGTCCAGCTGAGGACGCCGCCGTGGTGGGCAGGCTCCAGGACGGCAAGCTGCTGCTGCAGAGCGTGGATGGCTTCCCGGCCTTGGTGGACGACCCCTGGCTCAACGCCCGGCTCACCACCCTGCATGCCTGCAGCGACCTATGGGCCAGCGGCGCCCGCGTGCACAGCGCCCAGGCGGTGGTGACCCTCCCGGAAACAGCGCCGGGGATCCAGCAGCAGACCCTGGTGCACACCCTGGCCGGCATCCGCTCGGTGCTCGATCCCCTGGGGGCAGGCCTGCTGGGCGGCCACACCCTGGAGGCCCGCGACGGCTCCGGCCTGGCCCTGAGCCTGAGCGTGAACGGCACGGTGGATCCGGCCCAGCACTGGCCCAAAGGCCCCCTGCGGGCAGGACAGGCGCTGATCCTCAGCCGGCCGCTGGGCACTGGCGTGCTGTTCGCCGCGGCCATGGCCGGGGCGGCCCAGGCTGAATGGATCGATGCCGCCCTGGAGCAGATGCAACAGGACCAGTCGGCGCTGGTGCCCCTGCTGCGGCAGTTGGGATGCCGCGCCTGCACCGACATCACCGGCTTCGGCCTGCTGGGCCATCTCGGCGAAATGCTGGCCGCCGGCCCCACCCACCTGACGGTGCGGCTCAACAGCAGCGCCGTGGCGGCACTGCCCGGCGCCCTGGAGCTGCTGGAGCGGGGCTATGCCAGCAGCCTGGCCCCCGCCAACAGCCAGGCCATCACCCTGTTGGCGGGGCCCGTGGAACTCAGCGGACCCTGCAGCGCCGCCCACCAGGGGCTACTGATCGATCCTCAGACCTGTGGACCGCTGCTGGCAGCCGTCCCCGCCACGGCGGCGGCGGACTGCCTGGAGCAAATGGCCAGGCTTGGCTTCGGCCAGGCATCGATTCTCGGCCATGTGTTCGTTCAGCCGGGAAGCCTGAAAGAATGAGAGGCCCATCCCTGCCGACCGTGTCCGCCCTAACCCGCTGTTTAGAGGAAGAAGCGGCCGCGATTGCAGCTGCAGCAAATCGGCTTGACGGGGAACAGGTGGAGAAAGCGCTGGAGCAGCTGGAGGCCTGCCGGCAGCGGCGGGCCAAGCTGGTGATCACGGGTGTGGGCAAGAGCGGCATTGTCGCCCGCAAAATCGCCGCCACCTTTTCCTCGATCGGCCTGACGGCGGTCTTTCTGAATCCCGTGGACGCACTCCACGGCGACCTGGGCATCGTCCACGCCGACGACATCGTGCTGTTGCTCTCCAACAGCGGTGAAACCGAGGAGCTGCTGGCGATTTTGCCTCACCTCAAGCGGCGCGGAACGGCGCGGATTGCATTGGTGGGCCGAATCAGCTCAAGCCTGGCTCGGGGCTGCGATGTGGTGCTAGACGGCTCGGTGGACCGGGAGGTGTGCCCTCTGAATCTGGCGCCGACGGCCAGCACGGCGGTGGCAATGGCGATCGGCGATGCCCTGGCCGCCGTCTGGATGGAGCGGGCGGGCATTTCGCCTGTGGATTTCGCCATCAACCATCCGGCTGGGTCGCTGGGGCGTCAGCTGACGCTGACCGTGGCGGACGTCATGGTGCCGGCCAGCGAGCTGACGCCACTGGCACCGGATGCGACGCTGCCGGCGGTGATCGCACACCTCACCCAGGGCAGCCCCAGCCGGGGCAGCCTGGGTGCGAGCTGGGTGCACGCTGCCCATGACACCAGCCAGCTGGCGGGGTTGATCACCGACGGTGACCTGCGGCGAACGCTGCAACGGCACTCTCCAGAGGAGTGGGGCCAGGTGACGGCAAGCCAGATGGCGACAGCCGATCCCATCAGCGTGAGGCCGGAGGAACTCGCGGCAACGGCGCTGGAGCTGATGGAGCGGAACCCACGCAAACCAATATCGGTGTTGGCCGTGGTGGAAGCCGAGGGAGGTGGAGAGTTGAGTGGATTGTTGCGTCTGCACGACCTGGTGCAGGCAGGGTTCAGCCGAACGAGCCCATGAGGGATGTGGAGGATGATGGTGGGGAGGTGGGTGTAGCGAGAGCCGCAAGTTGGTGGTTTTGTCTGGTTAGGGGCAGATTTTGCCAGCTGTTTTGCTTAACCGCAGGTTTAACATCTGCGCCAATGATCAGTGTTGTCAAAGGAAACCATGACCGCCCCACTCCGCCTGATTGCCGGCCCGTGCGTCATTGAGAATCGAGACCTGGTGCTGCAGATCGCGGAGCAGGTGAGCGAGCTGTGCGCGGAGCTGGGGATTGAGTATGTGTTCAAGGCAAGTTTCGACAAAGCGAACCGGAGCTCGGGGAAATCGTTTCGTGGCCCTGGAGCTCAGGAGGGTCTGGCGATATTGGCGGAGGTGCGGGAACGTTTTGGTGTGAAGGTGCTGACGGACATCCACGAGAGCCAGCAGGCTGCTGCGGCAGCGGAAGCGGTGGATGTGCTGCAGATTCCAGCGTTTCTGTGCCGTCAGACGGACCTGCTGGAGGCGGCCGCGCAGGCGGTGTTAGGGAGTGGGAAGGTGGTGAATGTGAAAAAGGGCCAGTTTTTGGCGCCGTGGGACATGGCGCAGGTGGTGGCCAAGCTGGGGGAATGCGGACTGGAGGCAGGGAGCGGACGGCTGTGGCTGACGGAGCGAGGCAGCAGCTTTGGGTACAACACGCTGGTGGTGGATTACCGGAGCCTGCCGCAGCTGCAAGCGCTGGGATGTCCGGTGATCTTTGACGCGACGCATGCGGTGCAACAGCCCGGAGGACGGGGCACGAGTTCAGGAGGGCAGCGTGAATTCGTGGCGCCGCTGGCGCGTGCGGCGGTGGGAGTGGGAGTGGACGGTTTGTTCATGGAGGTGCACCCGGACCCTGAGAATGCGCTGAGCGACGGACCGAACATGGTGCCGCTGCACCGTTTGAGGTCACTGCTGGAACAACTGCTGGCGATCCGAGGTGCGGTGTCTGAGGGTGCAGCGGTGAGCACGCTGTGAGGAGGAGGTGAAATGTCGAGCCTGAGCGGCTTGCATCTGCGCTCTCGACTGCAGGGTCGCCTGCTGCGTCCGCGGCTGCGCCAGATCCGGCTGTTGGTGTGCGACGTGGATGGCGTGCTTACCGATGGCGGCCTCCACTACGACGAGGACGGGCGGGTGGTGAAACGCTTCGATGTGCGCGACGGGCTTGCAGTTCGGATGCTGCAGAGGGCCGGCATTGCCGTGGCCTTGCTCAGCGGAGGCCGCAGCGGCGCCATCGAACAGCGGGCCCGCCACCTGGACATCGCCCATTGCCGGGTGGGGGTGGGTGACAAGCAGAAGGGACTGGCGCAGCTGTGCAAGGAACTGGACATGGCCCGCGAGCACACCGCCTTCCTGGGCGACGATCTCAACGACCTGGCCGTGCGGCCCGTGACGGGTCTGCTGGTGGCGCCGGCCGATGCCGCCCAGGGGGTGCGCCACCAGGCCGACTGGGTGCTGCGTCACCGCGGCGGCGACGGCGCCCTGCGTGAACTCAGCGAGGCGGTGCTGGCCAGCCAGGGCCAGCTCGCCGCCCTGCACCGCGACGGCTGGCGTGAGGGCAACGGCTAACGGGGGGCTTACCCCCCCAGCAGCGCCCGAGCCTGCTCCAGCTGCTCCTGGGTGTCCACGGAGAAGCAGTCGCTATCCACTGTGAAGGTGGCAAAGGGAATTCCCGCCTCAATCAGGCGGAGCTGCTCCAATTTCTCCAAATCTTCCAGGGGAGAAGAGGGCAGGCGGCTCCAGCCGGCGAGCACATCGGCCCGGTAGCCGTAGATGCCCACATGCCCCCAGTAGGTGGCGCGGCTGTGCCACTGCTCGGGTGGCAGATCGCGCACGTGGGGCAAGGCGCTGCGGGAGAAGGTGATCGCCCGGCCATCGGCAGCCAGCAACACCTTGACCACATTGGGGTTGTGAATCGTCTCCGGCGCCAGGGCATGCACAGGCGTGATCACCGGCGGCCAGCCCAGGGCCACCACCTGGTCAGCCATGGCTTCCACGATGGAGGGATCCAGCAGGGGTTGATCCCCCTGCACATTCACCACCAACGTGCGCTCGGGGCTGGCACCCCCAGCCGCCACCAGGGTGTCGATCACGGAAGCGAGGCGTTCACTGCCGCTGCTGCAGCTATCCGGGGTAAGCAGGGCCTGAAATCCCCAGTCCCGAGCAGCCTCCAACACCTCCGCGCTGTCGGTGCAAGCGAGCACCGCAGCCACGCCTCGGGCACGGCCACAGCGCTCCAGCACATGGCGCAGCATCGGCTTGCCGGCGATGTCGGCCATCACCTTGCCGGGTAGACGCGATGAGGCGAGGCGGGCCGGCACCGCCACCACCACCGCCGTGGGCTCGCCTGCTTCAAACCCCATGGACTCCGCCTCCAATGGGTTGATCCTATGCAGGAAGCTCAGAGCCGCTCCTCCGCCAGGCGTTCAGCGCGCAGGCGGCTGAGCTCCGCCCCCAATGCCGGGCCGGGACGCAGGCCTCGATCAATCAGCTCCTGGGCCGATAGCGGCGAGCGCAGCTGACGCCAGCGCAGCAACCAGCGCAACAGCGGCCGCCTCGGACCGTCACCGGCGGCCAGCGCCAGGGCCACCGCCTCGGGGCTGGATCCATGGGCCTCCAGCAAGGCGCACCAGGCCGGCACCGACAGCCCATCGCCTCGTCCAGGCAAGGCGCTGCGCAGGGCCAGCCACCGGGCCAGGAGCCGATGTTGACGGTGGGGAAGCTGGAGCCGCTCCGCCACGGCCAGCGGGTCTCGGGCCCCGGCCACCAGGGCCACCATGCGCGGCAAACCCAGACGCGCAGCCCACAGGATCCGGCGGCGCCAGCGCCGGTCGTCCTGGAGACCGGAATCCAGCAATGCCAGGCCGCCCCACTGCTGCAGCACCGTCAGCGCTGCCGTCCAGGGCTCCCGCTCCAGCACCAACTCCAGCTCCATGCGCAAGCGGGTGCCCAGAGCCGCCGGCGCCTGGCCGGGGGGATCTCCTGGCCGCCAGGGCCAGGGCCAGGCCGCCAGGGTGGCGCGCACCTGCGTTTCCGAGTCGTGCGCCAGGGAAAATCCGAGCCTGGCGGCGTACCGGGCACCACGGACCAAGCGGGTGGGATCGTCGCGGATGCTGGTGGCATGCAGCAAGCGCAGACGGCGTTGCTGCAAATCCAGCTGGCCCCCATGGGGATCCAGCAGCTGTCCACTGCCCAGATCGAGGGCCATGGCGTTAATGCTGAAATCGCGACGGGCCAGGTCATCCGCCAGGCCACCGAGGATCACCCGGGGATTCTCTGCGGGCACCGGATAGGTCTCAGCGCGGGCGGAGGCCACATCGAGGAGCACCAGCTGTCCGGCGATCATCACCTCCAGCTCCACGGTGCCGAACTCGCCATGCTCCCGGGCGGCGCGCAAGGCATCGGCCGGCAACACCTGCGCCAACCGGCTCACAAACGCAATGGCCCGTCCCTCCACCACCAGATCCAGGTCTGGCAGCCCACGCCAGGGGTCGTTGTGAACCCGATGCAGCAGGAGATCCCGCACGGCCCCACCCACCAGGGCAACCCGGCAATCCTCAGCAGCGGCAGCGAGCTGGAGCAGCAGGCTGGGGGGAAGGCCTGGAATATCCACGGTGCTGTGATGGCAGGCACCCGGCCAAAGCGGGCACCCCGGGAGCGTGCCACACCAGCGCGGGGCGGATCAGTCCCAGAGGCGGAAAGCAGCGTCGCGTGATGCGAACCACTCAGCAGCCAGCGCTGCACCCGCGTGGCGATAGTCGCGGAACCAGGGCCCGCCCTTGGTCCAGTGCACCAGCAGCGGCCCGCCTTGCTCCGGCGCCAGGGATGGCGCCTCCTGAACATCGATCAGATGGTTCCAGCGCTGGGCCGGCAGCGCGCCGATCGCGTCGTCGTCGTCGTCCAGCCACTCAAAGCGATGCAGGGACAGTCCCGTGGCGGTGTTCACATAGTCCGGCGTGAGCGCGGTGCAGCGCGAACAGTTGAAGAGCATCAGGGAACTCCAGTTCTTGCGCGCGTAGCGGGTTTGCACAGCCCCAAGGAACTTCACTGTTTCCTCCGGCTCGTGGCTGTGCTTCACCACCATCAGCGGATGGCGATCATCCCTGCAGGCCCAGAGTTCGGCGAGATCGCCGCGACACAACATGTCGCAGTCCATGAACACCGCCCACCCCTGATAGCCCATCAGATAGGGGACCAGAAAACGAGTGAACGAAAACTCGGTGCTCTGCTGGGGATTCCGCTCCCGGGTGAAGACGTCAGTCAACTGGGAAGCCACGATCGGCGTGATCGCCAACGGCAGGCTGCTGTGCTGGTAAAGGCTATCGATCAGCACATTCACCGCCGCCCGCTCATGGGGGTCGTAGCCCACAAACACCGGGACGGGCACTGGAGAAGACATCGGCAACGCGGCAGAGCGACGGCCCGCAGGGAACACGGACCAGAACATGGCTATAGCGCTTTCAAGGTATCACGTTTTCGTGATGTCGGAAAACATGTGCCTCTGCCTTCCCGCCGCCATGCATTCAACGCTGCGGCTCAGGTCGATTCCTCGAGCGGCTGGATCGGCGCAAGGCGGGGATCGAGGATCTTTGGCCCCATCCCCTCGAACTTCACGGCCAGCGAGATCTTCTCGCCGCTGCCGAACAGGTGCGTCACCCGCCCCTCGCCGAAAGCCACGTGACACAGTCGGTCACCCACCGCCCAGTTGCGGCCGGGCACCGCCGCCCCACGGCGGCGCACCGCGTTGCTGGGGGCACCAGCCTCGCCCCCACCAGCCACCCGCCGGCTCTCCTCCCGATCGACGCGGGTGAGGCGATCCAGCCGCTGCTCCCGCCGGATCGCCGCGCCGCCGGAGCGGGGGATGTCGCCCTGCACCAGCTCCTCCGGCAGCTCGGAGAGGAACACCGAGGGCACGGCCGGCTCGCGCATGCCACCCCACAGGCGCCGCTCACTGGCATGGGAGAGGAACAGCCGCTCCTTGGCCCGGGTGATGCCCACGTAGCAGAGCCGCCGTTCTTCCTCGAGGGAGGCGGGATCGTCGAGGGAGCGGAAGCTGGGGAACAGGCCCTGTTCCATCCCCACCAGAAACACCACCGGAAACTCCAGGCCCTTGCTGGCGTGCAGGGTCATCAGCGTCACCCGGTCCTGCTCGGTGTCCTTGCTGTCGGCGTCGCTGGCCAGGGCCGCCGAAGCCAGGAAATCTTCGAGCGAACCCTCCTCGTTTTCCTCCTGGTATTGCAGGGCGGCGTTCACCAGCTCGTTGAGGTTGCGACGCCGGTCTTCAGCCTCATCGGTGCCGGTGGCGAGCAACTCGGCCAGATAGCCGCTCTGCTCCATCACCTTCTGCACCAGCTGCGAGGGGGGCGCGTCCTGGGCCGAGCGCTGCAGGTCGTTCACCAGTTCACAGAACTGCAGCAGCCCCTTGGCCGAGCGCCCCCCCAGCGAGCGCACCGCCTCGGCGTCGCTCACCACATCCCAGAGGGGAATGCCGAGCTGGTTGGCGGCGTCGGTGAGCCGCTCGATCGTGGTCTTGCCGATGCCGCGCTTGGGGGTGTTGAGCACCCGCAGCAGGCTCACCGTGTCGGCCGGGTTCACCAGCAACTTGAGGTAGGCGAGCACGTCCTTGATCTCGCGTCGGTCGTAGAAGCGCAGGCCGCCCACCACGATGTAGGGGATGCCCCAGCGCACCAGCGACTCCTCCATTGCCCGGCTCTGGGCGTTGGTGCGATAGAGCACGGCCATGTCGCCCCAGCGGAGCTCGTCGTGGGCGGCATCGAGCATGCGCATGCGGTGCACCACCGCCTCGGCCTCGGCGATCTCGTCGTCGCAGCGGGTGAGGGTGATCGGTTCGCCCTCGCCGCGGGTGGGGCGCAGCACCTTGTCGATGCGCTCTGAGTTGTGGGCGATCAGGGCGTTGGCCGCCTCCAGGATCGTGGCGGTGGAGCGGTAGTTCTCCTCCAGCTTCACCATCGTGCGGGTGGCGTCATCGGGGGCGCCGTCGCCGAAGTCGTCCTGGAAGCCCATCAGGATCGTGAAATCGGCGGCCCGGAAGCTGTAGATGCTCTGGTCGGCATCGCCCACCACGAACACTGAGCGGCCGCTCCAGTCGTCGAAGGCGTCGGGATCGCGGCCATCGGTGACCAGCAGCTTGATCAGGTCGTACTGGGTGCGGTTGGTGTCCTGGTATTCATCCACCAGCACGTGGCGAAAGCGGCGGTGCCAGTAGTGGCGCACCTGCTCGTGCTGGCGCAGCAGCTGCACCGGCAGCAACAGCAGATCGTCGAAGTCGAGGGCGTTGTTGGCCGCCAGGGCACGGCGGTAGAGCCGGTAGGCCTCCGCCTCCTTGCGACCGCGCATCCCCTCCGCCTTCGCTTCCATCTGATCCGGCAGCCAGCCCTGGTTCTTGGCGTTGCTGATCGCCCAGCGCACCTTCTTGGGCTCGAAGCGCTTGGGGTCGAGGCCCAGCTCCTGGGTCACGATCTCCTTGATCAGGCTCTGCACGTCACCCTCGTCGTAGATCGAGAACTGGCGCGTCCAACTGAGCCCTTCGGGATCCTTGAACTTGTCGATGTCGAAGCGCAGCAGCCGGGCGAACAGCGCGTGGAACGTACCGATCCAGAGATCCTTGATCACCTCGCGGTAGATGCGGCTGCGCAACTGGCGCTGCTCCACCGCCGGCAGGGTGCTCCAGGGCTGGCCGAACTGGCTCTGGGCCAGCTTCTGGGCCAGCAGCAGCTCCAGCCGCTCCTTCATCTCGCGAGCGGCCTTGTTGGTGAAGGTCACCGCCAGCAGCTCGGCCGGATCCACGCCGTGGTGGCCCACCAGGTGGGCGATGCGGTGGGTGAGGGCCCGCGTCTTGCCGCTGCCGGCCCCCG
>JBIKUY010000413.1:0-2956 GCA_044347355.1 Prochlorococcaceae cyanobacterium
ACCCCCGACCCCCGATCCCCGACCAACTTGGAACACGTCGGAACGACGAAAAGTCGCCCGACTGAGCGACGGAGTCGCGAACACACCCTTCCCCGCGGCGGCGACGGTTCGTAACCAAACGAAACGTTCGGCGGGGGAGGGTGTTTTTGTTCGTTGCCAAGCCAGCAAAACCGTCGGCAGAGCCGCAGCTCCATAGGTCCGACCCCGCTCTCCTCCCCACCCGCCACCAGCCAAGTCGATCCACCGCGACCGTAAGCCTCGCCCCCACAACCACAACCGTCGACCAACCCCGCGCACCACCGCACCGAGATCGCGACAGCGCATCCACAGCCTCCTCGACGAAAGATCCCAACTGGCTTCCCAGTCACAAGTGACGCACCAACCCCTCGGCACCCTCACCAGATCCCTCCCATCGCCGCTCTCCCATCGCCGCTCTCACCTGGCCCTCCGATCTCGCCCTCTCATCTCGCCCTCTCATCTCGCCCTCTCATCTGGCCCACTCATCTGGCCCACACAGCTGGCCCACACATCTGGCGTTCTGAGGTTGGCGCTCTCACCTAACACTCTGGCCTGCCACAAACTTCTTACCCGGCGCTGTTACCTGGTGCTCTCTGACAGGCAACGTTCAGGCTGCCACTTGCCCAAGGCGTGCCACCCTCGGACTAGCGCGCACCGAATCTGACATTCCCAGCCAACCCCACCGGGGTAGCACCTGGCGACCTCACCGTAACGCTCTGAACCCGGCACTCTCAGCCCGACACGTTTCTGAGGTCGGACACTCTTTCGAGTTGGCCCCCAGCGGACTGACAGTCGCCCAGCAGCCTGTCGCATTCACGCAGGCACTGTTCGCCCCCCACGTTCGGGGGGTGGCCCCAACCGGGCCGCTCGCGGCGACCTCCTCTTGGCAATCACATGTTGGCGCTCTCTGATTGGCGCTCTCAGGCGGGCACGTACCGGAGACACGCTCCGGGGACCCTTTCCGGGGGTGGCCCCATTTGCGTCGCAGCTTGGGGTCACAGCTTGGGGTGGGGCCCCGATCTGGCCGCTCGTGGCGACCTCGCCTCGGCAATCACATGTTGGCGCTCACTGATTGGAGCTCTCAGGCGGGCACGTTCCGGAGACACGTTCCGGGGGCGGCCCTCAATTGGCCTCCGCAATCGGGGGGTGGCCCCGATTGGACCCTGTGGAGGTGGAGTTCTTCGTTCACCGGAGGCGGCTCTCGTGAGGCGACTCTCGCGGGTGGCCCCGTTCGGGTCACTTCGCCCCCCACGTTCGGGGGGTGGCCCCGATTGGACCGTTCGCGGGGCGGCCCCGATTGGACGTCACGAAGATCGCCCCCATCGGGCCACCGGCGGCGACTCTCACGGGGGGCCCCATTCGGGTCACAACTTGGGGGGTGGCCCCAACCGGGCCGCTCGCGTCGACCTCCTCTTGGAAATCACATGTTGGCGCTCTCTGACTGGCACACTCGGACGAACATGTGCCGGAGACACGTTCCAGGGACCCGTTCTGGATCGACCCGTTCTGGATCGACCCGTTCCGGGGGTGGCCCTCATTGGGGCCCCGCATCCGGGAGGTGGCCCCGATTGGACCCTGTGGAGGTGGACCTCGTCGTCCACCGGAGGCGGCTCTCTCGAGACGGCTCTCGCGGGTGGCCCCATTGGGGTCACCGCTTGGGGGTGGCGCCAACCGGGCCGCTCGCGGCGACCTCGCCTTGGCAATCAGATGTTGGCGCTCTCCGACTGGCGCACTCGGACGGACATGTGCCGGAGACACGTTCCAGGGTCCCGTTCCAGAGGGAAACGTTCCGGGGGTGGCCCTGATTGGGCCTCCGCATTCGGGGGGTGGCACCGATTGGACCCCGTGGAAGTGGAGTTCTTCGTCCACCGGGGGCGGCTCTCGCGCGATTCTCGCGGGTGGCCCTGTTGGGGTCGCAGCCTGGGGTCACAGCTTGGGGGGTGGCCCCAACCTGGCCGCTTGTGGCGACCTCGCCTTGGCAATCACATGTTGGCGCTCTCTGACGGGCGCTCTCAGGCGGGCACGTACCGGAGACACGCTCCGGGGACCCGTTTCGGGGGCGGCCCTCATTGGGCCTCCGCATTTGGGGGGTGGCCCCGATTGGATCTCGTTCCGGGGGTGGCCCTCATTGGGGCCCCGCATTTGGGGGGTGGCCCCGATTGGATCTGGCAGTGTTGGCCCTCGTCCGATCGCCTCGGGGCGACTCTCACGGGTCACGCCAGTTCGGCCGCGTGTGGTGTCCTCAGCTGGACAGCCCCTCCTTGGCGCTCTCTGACTGGCGCCCTTTGACTGGCGCTCTCTGGTGGCTGCCTCTCTGGGCTCGCTCCCTTTGGACTGAGGGTCGATCAGCGGCTGGGCGCTCTCACTCTGGCGCTCTTGGGTTGGCGCTCTCTGGGTGATGTCGCCACGGTTCCCGTCCAGGCTGTCGCTCTCTGGTGGCCGATTCTCTGGGTTCGCTCCCGTTGGACTGAGAATCGATCAGCGGCTTGGCGCTCGCACTCTGGCGCTCTTGAGTTGGCGCTCTCTGGGTGACTGGCGTGGTTTCCCCCGTCGCATAGTCGGCCGGTGGTTAGTCGGCTCGAGCGGAGTTGGCCGGAGCGGAGTTGGCCGGGGCGGAGTTGGCCGGGGCGGAGTTGGCCGGGGCGGAGTTGGCTGGAGTGGAGTTGGCTGGAGTGGAGTTGGCTGGAGTGGGCGGGGGGATTTCCGGTCGTACTGGTGTGAAGTGGGTGGTATCCGTTGGTGGAGTCGTACCGCTGGATTCCAGCTGCCGCACTTTTGCTGTGTGCCTTCGGCAGCCGGTCTTAGACCTGGAGGCTAGATTCTTGTGGGCCCAGTACGCGGCTCTCGAAACTGCCGCGAGCCTGGCGCAGGGTGTCTGGCCATGTGCAATGAGCGTGACGGGATTACTGAGGTGGTTTCGCCGCTGGAAGCCGAATTT
>JBIKUY010000432.1:0-2953 GCA_044347355.1 Prochlorococcaceae cyanobacterium
GGTGCGGGGCGCTGTGGTGCGGGAAGTGGTGGTCCCGGGACCGGTCTACGTGGGTCCACCCCCCCCGGGGGGAGTGGTGCTGCTGGGTCCCCCTCCGCCGCCACCACGGTATTGCCCGCCACCGTATGGCCCGCCGCGCTATCGGGGCGGGCCGGGATGGTGAGTCGCGGTCCTCAGCGGTGGTGGGAATTGATTTTTTGGCCTGAATAAATTTTTTTTGATCTGGCGCGCCTGCACCGGCTGGTCAGATGAATCGCTCTCTCAAATGAATCAACGGTCCGACGGGCGTTTAAGCTGCAATTTGCCGCGATTGCCGCCTGGACCGGTCATGACGTCGTGCCGGGCTACCGGTCACCAGCGACGTTGACCTGGGGATGCAAATCAAAATGGGGAATGCGCCTGTCGCGCCGGTGACGGCGACAAACTTGCGGGATTGTCGATCAACCGAGTTGCGATGGGTTTGATTTTGAACGGCGAAATGCACGATACTCGCCTCGTTGCTGCGAGTCGGTTCGAATATTGGATTGGAGTCGCTTGGACGCTGCTGCGATGGGAGTCAAGTGCCCTGAAAACTGCGGGTCTCTCGCCTGGGAGGCGATCGTGCAGGACAGAGCACTCAGGGTGGGCTTGGGCTGAGGCGGTGGGGGGGGTAATCGGGCTATTGCATGGTCCGCATTGCAGGAATTGAGGCGAGACAGCCGGTTGAGAATCTGAAAGTGACGATGTTGCCCTGTCGGTGATGTTGTCACGACGGATGGTCGAGGCGGCTCCCAAGAGAACCAACCATGTCGGACGATCCAAAACATTCGGCGCGAACATCCTCAGCAGAGGAATCGTCGGCCGGCGCGGCGTCTTCAGAGGAATCGCCTCCGGGAGAATCGCGTCCAGCAGAATCGCCTCCAGAGACGTCGTCGTCCGAAACGTCGTCGTCCTCTTCATCAGGGCAGCGTAAGCGTCGCCGACGTCGCCGGAGCAGCAGCAGCAGCGGCAGCCGCAGTGAGAGTGGCAGTCGCCGGAGCAGGTCGAGTTCCCGCTCGAAACTCCGCAAACTCAAACCGCTGGTCATCCCCACGCTGCTGGCCCTCTTGCTGGGCCTTGCCAGCCTCGGGGCCTGGGGCTGGTTGAATGCCCCGCCCGTCGTGCCGCCCCCCACGCTGGTCTCGGTCCTGGAGTTCAACGAGGCAGAACTGCCCCCGGCGGTTCGGGCGCGGCTGAAAGTGGCGACCGCCCAGCATCAGCAGGTCGAAGGCAACGACAAGGCGACGCTGGCTGAGCGTGGGCGTGCCTGGCGGATCTGGGGCGAGGAGTTCCTCATTGCCGATCTCTGGTCCCAGGGAGCGGCCTGTCTGCAAAATGCCGCGGCGCTGCGACCCGACGAATGGCAGGATCGCTACCTGCTGGCCATGGCCCTGCGGCAAAGTGACGATTTGCCCGCCGCGAAGACCGCCATGGAATCGGCGCTCGCCCTGATGGAACGGCCGCCCAAGAAGGATGTGATCGATCGCGTCAATGCCTGGTGTTTTCTCGCTTCGATCGCCCTGAAGCAGCAGAATCTCGAAGAGGCGCTGCGGCCGCTCGACAAGGCTCTGGAACTTGACTCGCGGTGCGTCTACGCCCTGTTCGAGCGCGGCCGACTGCACTGCCAGAACGACCTCCTGGAAGAGGCGTTGAAAGATCTGGGGGCGGCAAATCGCCTGTATCCCGACTCGGCCCCCATTCGAGCGGCCCTGCTCGACGTGCATACCAAGCGCAACAACGAGTTCGCCGGCCGCCAATTCACCCCGCGCCCCACCACCAATCCGAAAGACGCCGTCCCTCCAGAGTCTCCCGATCGGCTGCTGGCGCGAGTGCTCGCCGACGACAAGCCATCGAAGTAACTCCCCCCACTGAGTCCCACCCACTGAGACCCGTCTCCAGCCCAGCCATCCGGCCTTGGTCGAAGCGGACGGGAGTCGCAGCGCTCCCGGTGCTGGGGCAGAGGATGGTCCGGGTGTTTTTTGCGGACCTTCAACGTCCCGTGCTGGCAGCTCGTCTTCGCGTCAGGCGTCTGGGGGTGGCCCGCCCCGCCCCGCGGTTTGGGCCCATTCGGCTGTGGACTTCGAGTATTTGGCCGCGCACCCCCGTCGGCCCGAGGTTGACTCCTGCAGGGTTTGAATCGCCTCACACCGCTCGACCGCGGGCCGCTGCAGGCGACACCCCGGCCCCAGGCGCGGTAAGCTCGGGCCGCCACGGGTGGTCTCGATGGCAAGTCGGTCCGCCGATGAACGGCGTGCGCCCCCTGCCGAAGGCGTTGTGTCTCACGCAGGGGCCAGGATCGGTTTTTGACCCGGCAAGCCCCCTCCGAGGGGGAGATTGAGAACGGTGCGGAATGCCTGGCTGGTTGCGGGAGCGGTGGTCGGTTGGCGTTTTCACTCTGCTGGCGCTGGGGGGAATGCTGTCAGGCGGAGCCTGCCTGTGGGCGGCCGATGAGCCCGCTCCCGTGGCCGAACGCGAGAACCGAAAGCTGGCGGGCTGGACCGTCAAGGTGAGCCGGGAGTTGCTGGAAAAATCTCCCTGCGAGACCGAGGAGGCGCTGAAACTGCTGGGGCAACAGCTTGAGGAGGTGGTGCGGGTGGTGCCCGCGCGGGCGGTGACCGAGCTGCGCAAGGTCCCGCTGTGGATCTCGCCCGAGTATGCCGGGGTCGCTCCCCGGGCCGAGTACCACCCGGGTGCCGACTGGCTGCGGAAGAATCAGCGTGACCCGGCGATGGAGAAAGGGGTCGAGTTCACGAACGTGCGGATCTTCGAGGCCGAAACGAGGCGGATGCCGAACTTCGCCCTCCACGAGCTGGCGCATGCGTATCATGACCGTGTCTTGCCCGGAGGCTTTGACAACGCCCCCTTGAAGGCAGCCTTCGACGAGGCGAAGAAGGGAGGACGCTACGAGAAAGTCGAGCAGCGGTTTGGCGATGGG
>JBIKUY010000345.1:0-2952 GCA_044347355.1 Prochlorococcaceae cyanobacterium
GTGCTGGTCCTGATGGGCGGCGATCACATCCTCCAGGCTGGCAAAGGTGCGGGCTCGATCGCCGAACTCGGGCCTCTCACTGCCGGGCTGTTCGGCGGTGAGGTAATAGGCGCCCAGCACCATGTCCTGGGAGGGCGTGATGATCGGCTCGCCGGTGGCCGGAGAGAGGATGTTGTTGCTGGCCAGCATCAGCATCCGCGCTTCCGTTTGGGCCTCGATCGCCAGGGGCACGTGCACGGCCATCTGGTCACCGTCGAAGTCGGCGTTGAAGGCCGGGCACACCAGCGGGTGCAGCTGGATGGCGCGGCCATCCACCAGCTTGGGCTCGAACGCCTGAATGCCCAGACGGTGCAGGGTGGGAGCCCGGTTGAGCAGGATCGGGTGACCTTCGATCACCTCCTGCAACACCTGCATCACCTCATCGTCGGCGCGCTGGATCAGCTTTTTGGCCGCCTTGATGTTGTTGACGATGTTCTGACGAATCAGGCGATGGATGACGAACGGCTGGAACAGCTCGATCGCCATCTCCTTGGGCAGACCGCACTGGTGCATCTTGAGCTTGGGGCCCACCACGATCACCGAACGGCCGGAGTAGTCGACCCGCTTACCCAGCAGGTTCTGACGGAAGCGGCCCTGCTTGCCCTCGATGATGTCGCTGAGCGACTTGAGGGCCCGGTTGTTGGCACCCACCACGGTGCGGCCCCGGCGACCGTTGTCGATCAGGGCATCAACGGCCTCCTGCAGCATGCGCTTTTCGTTGCGCACGATGATTTCGGGAGCCAGGATCTCCTGCAGCCGCGCCAGGCGGTTGTTGCGGTTGATCACCCGGCGGTAGAGGTCGTTGAGATCACTGGTGGCGAAGCGGCCGCCATCGAGCTGCACCATGGGGCGCAGATCGGGCGGGATCACGGGGATCACATCCAGCACCATCCACTCGGGACGGGCATCGGTGGCGATGAAGTTGTCGATCACCCGCAGGCGCTTGATCAGCTTGGCCCGCTTCTGGCCCTTGCTGGCGGCGATCTCCTCCCGCAACTGCTCAGCGGTTTCGTTGAGGTTGAGATCCTCCAGCAACTGCTTCAGCGCCTCAGCGCCGATACCAACCACCGGCTCATTCTCGATCTCGGAATCCTCGGCATAGATCTCATCCTCGATCTCCAGCCACTCGTCCTCGGTGAGCAGCTGCTTGTAAGTGAGGGATTTGTGGTCGCCCGGATCGAGCACCACATAGCAGTTGAAGTACACAATCTGCTCAACATCGCGCAGGGGCATGTCCAGCAGGATCGCCACATAGCTGGGGATGCCCTTGAGGTACCAAACATGGCTCACAGGAGCGGCCAGCTTGATGAAGCCCATCCGGTGACGGCGCACCCGGCTCTCGGTGACCTCCACACCGCAGCGCTCACACACGATGCCGCGGTGGCGCACCCTCTTGTACTTGCCGCAGTGGCACTCCCAATCCTTGGAAGGGCCGAAGATCTTCTCGCAGAACAGGCCGTCCATCTCCGGCTTGAGCGTGCGGTAGTTGATCGTTTCAGGCTTGGTCACCTCGCCCACCACCTGGCCGTTGGGCAGCGTGCGCTGGCCCCACTGCATGATCCGCTCAGGTGAAGCGAGCGTGATCTTGACGTAGTCGAAGTGGTTCTCGGTACGGAGGTTGCTGTTGGACATGGCGGTGGGGGCGCGCGCAGAGATCGGAAGAGGACACGGGAGGCGCGGTCACGCCCAGTGGGCGTGCCGCGATCAAGCAGCGATCAGTCGTCGTCGTAATCCGCGACGCCGAGAGATTCGTAGGTGGGCCGGCTGGGGGTGCTGCGGCGAGGATTCACGTCCTGCATGAGATCCACCTCTTCGCCTTCGTCGGTGTACACCGCGATATCGAGGCCAAGCGACTGCAGCTCGCGCATCAGCACCTTGAACGACTCAGGGGTGCCGGGGCGGGGGATGGGCTTGCCCTTCACGATCGCGTTCAACGCCTCGTTGCGGCCCTGCATGTCGTCGGATTTAACGGTGAGCAGTTCCTGCAGGGTGTAGGCGGCGCCGTAGGCCTCAAGAGCCCACACCTCCATCTCACCCAAGCGCTGGCCGCCCTGCTGGGCCTTACCTCCCAGGGGCTGCTGGGTCACCAGGGAGTACGGGCCGGTGGAGCGAGCGTGGATCTTGTCGTCCACCAGGTGGACCAGCTTGAGGATGTGGGCATAGCCCACGGTGACCGGCTGGTCGAAGGGTTCGCCACTACGGCCATCAATCAGCTGGATCTTGCCGGGATTCTCCGGGTCATAAACCCAGTCCTTGCCGGGCTGCTTGGCCGCCTCTTCCAGGAAGGCCTGCACCGTTTGCTTGCTCTTCTCAGCGCCGTGCATCTCGTCGAACGGCACCACCTTCACGCGACAGTCGAGGTGGGATGAGGCCCAGCCCATCAGACACTCGAACACTTGGCCCACGTTCATCCGACTCGGCACACCCAGGGGGTTGAGCACGATGTCGATCGGGGTGCCATCAGGCAGGTAGGGCATGTCCTCCCGGGGAAGGATGCGGCTGATGATGCCCTTGTTGCCGTGGCGGCCGGCCATCTTGTCGCCCACCTGAATCTTCAGGCGCTTTGCCACGTACACCCGCACCACCATGTTCGCGCCGGGTGGCAGTTCGTCGCCCTGCTCCCGGGTATAGATGCGCACGTCCACCACGCGGCCGCGCTCGGTGCCGGGGACCCGCAGGGAGTTGTCACGGACGTCGCGGGCCTTCTCACCGAAGATCGCCCGCAGCAGCTTCTCTTCGGGGGGCTGGTCGGATTCACCCTTCGGCGTCACCTTGCCAACCAGGATGTCGCCGCTCTCCACGAAGGCACCAATGCGGATGATGCCCATCTCGTCAAGGTTGCCCAGGCTCTCCTCAGCCACATTGGGGATCTCGCGGGTGATCTCCTCGGGGCCAAGCTTGGTTTGGCGGGCT
>JBIKUY010000346.1:0-2940 GCA_044347355.1 Prochlorococcaceae cyanobacterium
CCTGCTGCAATCAGCTCGCGCAGGCGTTCAGGTGATTCTGTGGCGGGGCCGATCGTGGCCACGATCTTGGTGCGACGCATGAGATCGGGCTTTGTCATCAGCACCCCTTCGTTAGGCCGAAACTACCATCGGCCCTCTCCCATGGTGATCCCACTTGGATTTCAGCACCTATCAACAGCGCAGCCGCGAGACGGCCCGCTATCCCGATGTGGGGGCGAATCCGATCTATCCCACCCTCGGCCTCTGCGGAGAAGCCGGTGAGGTGGCCGACAAGGTGAAGAAGGTGATCCGCGATCAACAGGGAGTGTTCTCCCCCCCCACCGTGGCAGCCCTGGAGCTGGAACTGGGCGATGTGCTCTGGTACGTGGCCCAGCTGGCCAGCGAGCTGGACCTTGATCTCGAGCGGGTGGCCCAGGCCAACCTGAACAAGCTGGCCAGTCGTGCTGCCCGTAACGTGATTGCAGGCAGCGGTGACGATCGGTGAGTGTCATGGCCCAGCCCCAGTTTTTCACCCAGCGTTCGCGCCCTGCAGGTGGTCCATCCAGTCACTGGCTGGCCGCCCTGCTGTTGTCCGCCCTTTTGCTGTTGGCGTGGCCTGCCGCTGGGCATGCCGCTGAGCTGCGGGTGAGTGAGGTGACCCTGGAGCCCTGCCCCCCGTCGGATGTGGCGGCGCAGCCCGACCAGAACCGCTCCAGCAGCGCCCGCTGTTACGCCCTGCGGGGCATGGTGGAGAACACTGGACGGCAGCCGGTGGTGGATACCGATGTGTTCGCCCGCATCCTCGATGCCAGCGGAGAACCGGTGCTGCAAAACCGTACCCGGGTGGGCAGCATCGGCGATGTGCAACCCGGGCGCTCGCCCTTCGCTCTGCGCCTGGCGGTTCCTGCCGGCACTCCGGATCCCTTGGGGGTTACCAGCGTCAAGGCCAGGGGTTTCAGTTCGCCTGTACGCACCAGGGCTGGTGAGGATGACGACCTCCTTCCCCTTGAGCGGGCGCTCCAACCCTGAAGTGTTTGCACACTGCGATCAATACAGGCTCGCCATCACGCTGATGCTGGCTGAGCCCAGCAGCTGCTGGCCGAGGTTCAGCGCCAGGAAGGCCACGATTGCCGAGAGATCGAGACCGCCGATCGGCGGGATCAGGCCACGGAAGACATTGAGGTAAGGGTCGGTGATGGAACTCACCGTGCTCAGCACTGGGTTGCTCCAGTCCATGTTCGGGAACCAGCTGAGCAGCACCCTCACCAGCAGGATCAGCGAGTAGATCTCGAGGGTGCGGCTGAGCACGCTCAGCAGGGTGGCGATCACTTCCATCGTTGGGGGCCTTGGGGCGGAAAGGGGAGAAGGAGCTGCAACAACTCTATGCAGCCTGGTCGGGGAGAGCCTCGCTGGGGGCTGCCCGTCTTGCGGTGGCCTGGCTGGCTTGTTGCTCCGGCCGCACGGCGAACGTGCGGTGGAACTTCTCGCTCAGGCTTAGCCAGTAGGAGCGACCTTCGCTCTGCCGGCGGCGCTCGATGAAGTTCTGAGCGAGCAGTTCCTTGATGTGGTCGTAGGCGCCGGAACCGCGCAGTTCAACCAGTTCCGACTGGAGAATGCGCTTCTTCAGGGCAATCGTGGCGAGGGTTCGCAGGGAGGCGGTGGACAGATCTACCGGCAACAGGTTCTGCACCAGGTCGGTGAGGCTCTCCCGCAGCTGCAGGCTGAAGGTGCTGCCCTCTTGGCGGATTTCTAAGGCGGTGTCGCGATGGGCGTAGTCGGCCATCAGGGTGATCAGGGCCAGCTCCGCCTCGTCCCGCTCAACGGCAGCGATGCTGGCCAGATCAGGCAGGCTGAGGGGCCTGCCCTTGAGGTAGAGGATTGCCTCGAGCCTGGCCGCAAGAGAGATGCCGGCCGGTCCGGCACCTGAGCCTCCGCCCCTGCCGGAAGCTCCTCGGCCTGAGGCGAACTCACTCTCCTCCTGAGCAATTGGCTCTGGAACGTTGTTCTGGGTCTTGTGCTCCCTGGCGGGCCACTCCTGCGGCAAGCGTCTCTCCCGCAACCAATGGCCGCAAGTTACCGCAGGCTTCCAGCCGGTGGTACGGCCCCGAGAAACAGCTGGTAAGCCGGATTACTCGACTCGTCCACATAGCGATATCCCAGGCCGTCGAGAAAGCTCTGCCAGGCGCCGTGTTCGTCGTCCGGCACCTGCACCCCCACCACGATCCGGCCCACGTCGGCGCCGTGGTTGCGGTAGTGAAAGATGCTGATGTTCCAGTTGGGGTGCAGGCTGGTGAGAAAGCGCATCAACGCCCCCGGTCGCTCGGGGAATTCGAAGCGATAAAGCAGCTCCCGCTGTTCCGGCCCAGGCGCAGGCAGGGGCAAGCGCCCCCCCACCATGTGGCGCAGGTGCAGCTTGGAAAGCTCGTCGTTCGAGAGATCCAGACAGGGGAAACCGGCCGCGCGCACGTCCTGGATCAGATCCTGCTCATCGCGGCTGCCGCTGGTCTGCACCCCCACAAAAATGTGGGCTCGGCTGGGGTCGGCGAGGCGGTAGCTGAACTCGGTAAGGCTCCGGTCGCCTAGCAGGTTGCAGAAGCGGCGCAGGCTCCCGGGCCGCTCCGGAATCTCCACCGCCAGCATGGCTTCGCGGTCCTCGGCGATCTCAGTGCGCTCGGCCACGAAGCGCAGCCGGTCGAAGTTCATGTTGGCGCCGCAGGCCACCGCCACCAGGGTGCGGCCCTCCAGCCCGCGGGCATGCACATCGGCCTTCATGCCGGCGATCGCCAGGGCACCGGCCGGTTCCAGGATGGAGCGGGTGTCCTCGAAGCAGTCCTTGATGGCCGCGCAGATCGCGTCGGTGTTCACCGTCACCATCCGGTCCACGTAGCGCTGGGCGAGGGCAAAGGTGTGCTCCCCTACCTGGCGCACGGCCACGCCGTCGGCGAACAACCCCACCTGCTC
>JBIKUY010000347.1:0-2933 GCA_044347355.1 Prochlorococcaceae cyanobacterium
AGCGGTTGTTCCCCACACCCTGGTGCAGGCCAAAGCCACCCTGAACCGGGCGATCGGACGAGCCGTGGCCGGCGAGCAACGGGACCGCATCACTTACACCCGTTTTGGCCAACTTGTGGCACCCGATGGATCCAAGGAGAAGGGCCTGACGCACTTCTTCTATGCCCAGCGCTTCAATGATGGGGTCATGGAGCAGGTCACCCTGCTAGACCTTTCACGGGCTGGGCAGCGTTTGATGCTCACCGCAGAGAAGGCCCGTTGGAGTGAACAAGAGGCCCAGTGGGAGTTCATCGATGGCAATGTGTATGTGGTGTCTGGCGATGAAGATTCACCCAGTACTTCTGCCCGCTTTGATCGCTATCTCTACCCTCTCGGTAATCAACCGATTCGGGTGGCTGAGTTGCCCACTGATGCCAACTCCATGACCATCGGCCAGGCTCGAACGGCCCAGCGGTTGTTGCGTGAATCCGGTGACCGCCAGGGGGCTCGCAAGCTGCGGGTGCGCATTGCCGAGAAGTTTTCATTTCCGGCGGTCTGTCTGGTCTTCGGTCTGCTGGGCAGCAGCCTGGGGGTCAGGCCCAATTCCAAACGGAGCCGCGGCCAGGGTTTCGGCCTGAGCGTGGTACTGATCTTCAGCTACTACCTGGTGGCCTTCAGCTTCAGTGCCATGGGCGTGAATGGGGCCTTGCCACCTTTGGTCACGGCCTGGGCCCCGGTGCTGATCTTCGTGCTGATCGGCCTTGCATTGCTGCGTCGGGCCAGTCGTTGAGGGCCCAGCTCAGCCCTGCCACACGTCAGACTGGGGGGAGGTGTTTTCAAGCCATTGGTTTTCAACCCGTTGACAGATCTGTTGCGTGATCCGGTCCTTGGGCTCGGACTGGCCGCCTTCGTGCTCCTGTTGGTGGTGTTGCCCCTTGCCTTTTGGTCGGTGAGCGGTGGCAGGGCCAACCCGGCGGTGCGTGTTCTGGTGGCCGTCGCCAACCTTTGTCTCACGGCCCAGCTCGTGCTGCGTTGGCTCGACTCGGGCCATTTCCCGATCAGCAATCTCTACGAGTCGCTCTGCTTCCTGGCCTGGGGCTGCACCCTCACACAGTTGCTCGTGGAGCGCAGCTGGCCCTCTCCCCTAGTGCCGGCAGCTGCCACCCCCATGGCTCTTGGTTGTGTGGCCTTTGCCAGCTTCGCGCTGCCGGAACGTCTCCAGTCAGCTTCACCCCTGGTGCCCGCCCTTCGGTCCAGCTGGCTGGTGATGCATGTGAGTGTGATCATGCTCAGCTATGCCGCACTGCTGGTGGGTTCGCTGCTCTCGGTAGCTGTCCTGGTTACGGATCGCAATCAGCAACTGGAGCTGCGCAGTAGCTCGATCGGCAGCGGAGGCTTTCGCCAGGCATCCCTGGCCAGTGATGGGCCCGGCGCCATGGCTGCGCCGCTGAATCTCAGCAGTGTCACTCTTTCGCTGGCAGAACAGCTCGATTCGCTGAGCTACCGGACGATCACTGTGGGCTTCCTGCTGCTGTCCGTGGGGCTGGTGAGCGGAGCGGTTTGGGCTAATGAGGCCTGGGGCAGCTGGTGGAGCTGGGATCCGAAGGAAACCTGGGCTTTGATTTGCTGGTTGGTGTACGCCGCCTATCTGCACACCCGTCTGATTCGTGGCTGGCAGGGTCGCCGGCCGGCGATTGTGGCATCCGTCGGCCTGGTGGTGATCGCCGTCTGCTACATCGGTGTCAACCTGCTGGGGATTGGCCTGCACAGCTACGGCTGGTTCTTCGACGCCTGATCCGGCTGCGGATGCCAGCCTCAACCATCGCATCCATCAAAAAGGGGAGCCTTGGCTCCCCCTGTTGATGAGCTGATCATGAAAGGGTGGTTGAAATCAAAGGAGACTGGATTTCAGACCAGAGCCGGTTCAGGTCGCCGGCTGGTACGGATCCCCTGGATCGCCTCGGCGTAGTCGGCAGCACCGAATACGCCGGAGCCGCTGACGATGGCATTGGCCCCCGCCTCGATCACCTTCCAGGCATTGGCTGGCTTAATTCCGCCGTCCACCTCGATCCAGGGGTCCAAGCCCTTTGCATCGCACATCAGGCGCAGGTCGCGGATCTTCTGAACCTGGCTTTCGATGAAGCTCTGGCCACCGAAACCGGGGTTGACACTCATGATCAGCACAAGATCGCAAAGCTCGAGGCAGTACTCCAAGGTGTTGAGTGGTGTGCTCGGGTTGAGCACGGCACCGGCCATTTTGCCGAGATCCTTGATTTGGGCCAGGTTGCGATGCAGGTGGGGGCAAGCCTCAACCTGCACTGAGATGATGTCGGCCCCGGCTCGGGCGAAGTCCGCCACGTACTTTTCTGGCTCCACGATCATCAGGTGAACGTCCAGCGGCTTGCTCGTCACCGGCCGCAAGGCTTCCACGATCAGGGGGCCGATGGTGATGTTGGGCACGAAACGCCCGTCCATCACGTCCACATGGATCCAGTCAGCTCCGGCCTGATCCACGGCACGCACGTCCTCTCCCAGACGGGAAAAGTCTGCCGAAAGAATCGATGGCGAGACCACCAGAGACTTGCTGGTCATGGGAGAGGCTGCGGCTTGGAGGTCTGCGATTCTAGGCAGACGTCCTCTGGAGCCCAGGCGATCGCTTCTGTGCCAGCCAGCTGGCAGGGCGGCGCTGGCCATGGTCAGCTTGTGGGCTTGGGATCAGCTGATGCGGCGCTGATACAGTGGCCCCGCTCCAGGCCCGAGAGACCGCGCAGCAACAGGACTCTGCCCAGCCTGGATCCCCGGGCATCCCGCACGTTCCTGGCTTCTGTGCTTCCGGCTCCCGCGCCTCCAGTCTCCTCCCCCAAGCCGGATCACCGTGGATCGCACCCTCATTCAGGAAATTCTCGAGGTCGTTGAACAGGCCGCCATTGCCTCCGCCGAGCTGACTGGCTTGG
>JBIKUY010000348.1:0-2932 GCA_044347355.1 Prochlorococcaceae cyanobacterium
CAATTCGTGGACTTTCCTATGGGCAAACATTGCGGGGTTCCGTTGGCACTATCGCATCGCTCACCTACGGCAATATGATCTCTCTGCTGAATGGCACAAGGTTGCCAACCAATGCGGCAGCTGCTTTCACGGTGACCGGGATGGCCGGTACATTTATTGCCCTCAATGATCAACGGGCTGCTTTTCAGAGTGATACCGATGGCCTGCTGTTCCTGAAGCAGTACGCCATCGGATCGGCCAATTCCGTAACCATTGTTTAAGGGTGATTGTTCAAAGAATGGGTTGCTGGCTTCGTGGTCATGCATCCGATGAAGTGTTGCTGTCCGGCTCCTCAGGGTGTTGATGGCCTTCGTGACTGCGCCGGTTGAGGTGGTGGCAAGGTTGCGTAGGCCATCGTCACGGTTATGTGTTATGGTTCTAGATCAGTATTAATGCGGTTCTCCGCCCTGATTCCTGTTGTCAACGCCCAAACCTCCCCGGCTTGCCCTTTCTTCGGATACAGGCTCCTCAAGCACTGACAGGATCACCAGTGATCGTGCCGTCTTGGTGTCCGGGATTGTTCCTGGCAATTCCTGGCAGTATTCCCTGAACAGTGGGAAGTCCTGGAAGAGGGGCGCAGGCTCCCAGTTCCGCGTGAAACCCGGTAGTTACGGGTTGGCTGAGGTGCAGGTGCGCCAGATTAACAGTGCTGGCCAGATCAGTCAGGCCTACAAACGCTTTGAGGCGTTTACCGTTGATACCAAGGCCAAATCTCCTCGCCTGAAGCTTTCACAAGATACCGGCAGTTCCCGGAGCGATCGGTATACCTCCAATGGCACCGTTCGTGTCCTGAAGTTGGAGCCTGGGGCTACTTGGGAATATTCCACCAATGGTGGCTCATCCTGGTTGCAGGGTTCGGGAACCACGTTCAATGTTCCCGCCGGAATCTATGGTAAAGGCCAGGTGCGCGTGCGGCAGCTTGATGTGGCCGGCAACCTCAGCCCAGCCCAGGCCGCCTTCGCTGCATTCACCGTTGATACCCAGGCGAAGGTGCCTGATCTGCGGCTGGTGCACGATGCGGGTGTCTCCGGTGACCGGGTCACCAACGTCGACGACTTGCGGGTCTCGGGCCTGGAAGCCGGTGCCAGCTGGGACTACTCGCTTGATGGTGGCGATAGTTGGTTTAAGGGATCAGGAAACACGTTTTCGGTGCCTCAGGGTCGCTATCGCACGGGGCAGGTGCAAGTGCGCCAAACTGATTTGGCTGGAAACGTCAGCGAACCCCTCACCAATTTCCCTGCCTTCACGGTTGATACAGAAGCGCCAGCCAGTCCAACGATGGCATTGCTGGAGGATACCGGTGTTTCTGACAGTGATCGAATCACCAACCAGGCTGGAATCCTGGTTGGTGATTTAGAGGCGAATGGCGGCCAAACCTGGATTACTGATGTCGGCCAGGGTTTCGCGGTGCCGGAAGGGCGCTACGGCAATGGTCAGGTGCGTGTCCGTCAGATCGATCTTGCTGGCAACAAGAGCCGTCCCGTGAACTCGTTCGCTGCGTTTACAGTTGATTTAACTTCTCCTGTGGAACCAGATCTGGCCCTGGAGGAGGACACAGATACTCCCGGAGACAACATCACCAGCAACGGAACCATTAAAGTGTCGCGCCTTGAAAAGGGTGCTACATGGCAGTATTCCGTGGATGCTGGCAGCAGCTGGGTCGCAGGTACTGGTACATCGTTTGTAGCTGCTCCGGGCTCCTATGGCGTTGGCCAAGTACAGGTGCGGCAAACCGATGTGGCAGGCAATCAGGGGCCTGCCAATACTGAATTCCCTGCCTTCACGGTGGAATCCTCCATCGCTAGCTCCCGGTTTGCTTCCCTGGATTTCAGTGCTGATTCTCCTGATCCCATCCAGGGAGACGTGGTGACGGGTACAGCTGCCAACGAAACGTTCGCTTGGGGGAACCTGAGTGAAACCTCCTTGGCCAGTTACGACACGATCGTGGGTTATTCCAGTCGTGATCAGATTGAAGTCGCGTCTCGTCAGTACGGCGCAACGCTCAATCGGTCCGCTGGTCAACTTGAAGCTCTCACCGAAGCCAATCTGATCGCGCTACTGGATCAATCTGCCTTACCTGCCGCCGCCGCCGCCGCTTTTACTGTGTCTGGCCTGAATGGCACATTTGTGGCCTTCAATGACCAGCGCCCATCGTTCCAAGCGGATACCGATGGCCTGGTGTTCCTCAAGGGCTATGCCATTGGGGCTGCTAACACGGTCACTGTTGTCTAACGCTCGCCGTTGATCTCACGCCCCTCATCACCCGCCGGGCAAGCTCGGCGGGTTTTTTTTGTGTTGATCCTCACCACCCTGGCCCCCGCTCCCCAGCCTGCCCAGCACATAGCCCGCCAGGGCCCCCAGCAGAAAGCCCTGCAGCTGCCAAATCTGGCGGCGATAGCGCCAGGGGATGCTGCCCAGCTGCATGCCCACCACCAGCGCGATCGCCAGCACTCCCACGCCGAACCTTTTGCTCAGGGTGCCTGCTTCCTCCTCCCGGGCTGGTTTCAGAGTGCGGGGTGGCTTGCTGGGCTCCCTCAGCGCCATCCCTCTGCCGTGCTGCAAGCCACCAGCCTAGGTGGGGCTGCTCAGGCTCGCCTCAGGGGTTTGTGCTCGCGCCTGGCGTGGGGCTGGCCGGTGTTGGGCTGGGTGGTGTCAAGGGAGACTGAGATGGCGGTTCCACCGGCTGGTTGGGCGCTGTGTTTGTCCGCGGGGGGGCAGCCGGTTCGGGGCGGCTGCGGCGCAGCTGGCCCAGTTCACCGCGCAGGGCTTCGTTGTCGGCGCTGAGCACGTTGATCCGGGCGGCGCTGCGCTCCACCTCCTGCAGGCGCTCCACCGTGGTGCGCAGCTGCTCCTCCAGTCCTGTGGTGCGCTCCAGGGCACGGGTGTTTTCCAA
>JBIKUY010000040.1:0-10588 GCA_044347355.1 Prochlorococcaceae cyanobacterium
AACTGAGGGGCGTGGCCAGCAGCGGCATGATCTGTTCCCTTGCGGAGCTGGGTCTCAGTGACGGTTCCGATGGCATCGCCGAGCTCGACCAACTCCTCGACGTGGTTCCGCCCCTGGGCACGCCGGTGGGGCCCTGCTTCGGCCTGGACGACCAGGTGCTGGAGCTGGCCATCACCGCCAACCGCCCGGATGGCCTCTCCATGCAGGGCATTGCCCGGGAGGTTGCAGCGCTCAGCGGCGGCCGAACCCGCTTTGCAGCTGTTACCTCGGTGATCGAAGCCACCCCATTGGAACTCGATCACGCCAGTTGCCAGGCCATCGAGGAGGGTGGACTGTTCAGCATGACGGCCCTGGAGGGCCTGAGGGTTGCCCCTTCGCCTGCCTGGTTGCAGCGGCGGCTGGTGAAGGCGGGCATCAGGCCGATCAACAACGTGGTGGATGTCACCAACCTGGTGATGCTGGAGACGGGCCAGCCCTTGCATGCCTTCGACCGGGATCGCCTGGCAGCCCTGAGCGGCGGTGAACCCCAACCCTCGGCACTGGGACTGCGCCAGGCCAGGCCTGAGGAACGTTTCACCAGCCTCGATGGCGAGGAGCGCCTGCTCAGCGAAGCCGCCCTCACGGTGACCTACGGCGATCGGCCGATCGCCTTGGCCGGTGTGATCGGCGGAGCCGACGAGGCCGTCTCCGACGACACCCGCGCAGTCTGGCTGGAGGGTGCGGTGTTCGCACCCCAGCTAGTGCGCCTGTCGGCTCGCAGCGTGGGCCTGCGGACTGAGGCCAGCAGCCGTTTTGAGAAAGGGTTGCCAGTGGAGGCCACCTTGTCGGCGGCCGACCGCGCCTGCGGTCTGTTGACCGAGCTGGCTGGCGCCCGGGTGGTGGGCCGCTGGCTGCATGGCCGGCCGCAACAGCCCCCCCCAGCGCTGCATCTGCGCCGCGATGCCCTGCACAACCTGCTGGGTCCGGTGCTCGTGGATGGGGAACTCCAGGATCTGGACGACTCCCGCATCCGCACCACCCTCGAGGCCCTGGGCTGCACGGTGGACGACCAGGGTGAGGGCTGGGACGTGAGCGTGCCACCGGCTCGGGCGATCGACCTGCGTCGGGAAGTCGACCTGATTGAAGAAGTGGCCAGGCTGGTGGGCTTCGACCAGTTCGCGTGCCACCTGCCCGATCCGATCGAGCCGGGTGGACTGACGCCGGAGCAGGCCGCGGAACGGCGCTTGCGGCGTGCCCTCTGCCATGCCGGTTTGCAGGAAGCGTGCAGCTTTTCGCTAGTGCCAGCCGCCGAGGGTCGTATCCCCCTGGCCAACCCCCTTCTGGCGGATTACGGCCATCTGCGCGACAGCCTGGTGGATGAGCTGCTGGCGGCGGCCCGGCGCAACCTGCAGAGCGGCCAGCTCGGCTTTTGGGCCTTTGAGATTGGCGCGGTGTTCAGCACCGCTGCTGAAGGTTGCCGCACCCAGTTGGTGGGTGTGATTTGTGGCGAGCGGCGTGCTGAGCGCTGGCGCAGCAGCGGTAAGCCGGCTCCAGCCGATTATTTTCAGGCCCGTGGGGCTCTACAGCAGGCTCTGGGCAGTCTGCAGCTGACCCTGGAAGATCGGGTGCTGAAGACCCATCCCTTGCTTCACCCTGGCCGGGCTTCCCAACTGGTGCTGGAAGGCCGTCCGGTGGGCTGGTTCGGCCAGCTCCATCCCCAGCAGGCCGAGCAGGCCGATCTGCCGGAGACCACGCACCTGTTTGAACTGGAGCTGGCGCCCCTGCTCATGGCCGCCACCCGCCGCAATCGCTGGCAGCCCGCCTTCAAGCCTTACCCCACCGTGCCAGCCGCCGAGCGTGATCTGGCCCTTGTGGTTCCGCGCAGCACCCAGGCTTCGGCCCTGCTGCAGACCATCCGCAAGGCCGGCAAGCCCCTGTTGGAGCACGCCGAATTGATCGACCGTTATGAGGGCAGTCAGATGGAGGCTGATGCCTGCAGCCAGGCCTTCCGCCTGCGCTACCGCGATCCCCAGCGCACCCTCACCGACAAGCAGGTGGAGCAGGCCCACGCTGCCGTGTGTGCCGCTCTGCAGACTCAATGCGGCGCCACTTTGCGTTAGCGCCGCACCAGGCTGGCCAGGGTCTCCACGTGGCTGGTCTGGGGAAAGAAATCGAGGGGTTGCACCGCGTGGAGGCGGTAAGGTCCGTCCGCGCCAACCAGGATGGCCAGGTCACGGGCCAGGGTTGCCGGATCGCAGCTCAGGTAGAGCATCCGCTGTGGCGGTGTCGCCAGGATCGCCGCCAACGCTTGCGGCTCCAGTCCTTTTCGCGGTGGATCAACCAGCAGGGCCGCGGCCTCACTGAGCCGTTCGCCCAGCAGCGCGCCCACAGTGCCCACCTCAAAACGGCAGTGCTGGCCGAGCTGGTTGCGCTCGGCGTTGTGGCGAGCCCGCTCCACCGAGGCTGAGCCCAGCTCGATGCCCAACACCTGCCAGCCGGCAGCTGCCAGCGGCAGGCTGAAGGTGCCAATCCCGCAATAGGCGTCCAGCACCAGCCCAAGATCCAGCCCCTGCAGAGCCTCGAGCAACAGCGGCACAACCCGCTCGGCCATTGGCGTGTTTACCTGGAAGAAGGTGTCGGCGCCGATGCTCAGGCTCAGGCCGGCAAACCGCTCTTCGATCCAGTCCCGGCCGGCCATCACCTGGGTTTGCGGTCCCAAAAGCACATTGGTGGGCCTGTCCTGGAGATTCAGGCACACACCCACCAGCTCCGGCCAGCGTTCCAGCCAGCGGGCAGCCCAGCGCTCAAGCCCAGGCAACTCGCTGTGGCTGCTCACCAGGGTGACCAGTAGTTCGCCGCTGTGGTGGCCCAGACGCAGTCCGAGATGGCGCAGGCCGCCTTTGCGGTTGAGGTAGCGATCCACTGGCCAGCCGCTGGTCTCCAGGTCGTGCTTGATCGGGGCGATTAGCCGATCCAGCCGCGGATCGAGCACCGGACAGTGGTTGACATTCACCAGTCGGTGGCTGCCGGTGCGGTAGTAGCCGGCCCGCAGCGTGCCGTCATCTCTGCGCTCAAGGGGCAGGGTGGCGCGGTTGCGATAGCCCAGGCCTTTGCCGGCGCTGAGCAGCGGGGCCACCAATCCTTCGGCCTCCGGCAGGTGGGCAATGCGCTGCAGGGCCTCCACCACCTTTTGGCGCTTCCACAGCTGTTGCTCCTGGAGCTGCTGGTGCTGCAGGCTGCAGCCACCGCAGCGATCAGCCAGCAGGCAGGCGGGCTGGCAGCGCTGGGTTGATGGCTCCAGCACCTGCTCCAGCCGCGCCTGCCAATGGCGCCGTGCCCGATGCTCCAGCCGCAACTTCACCCGATCTCCGGGCAGGGCACCAGCCACAAAGGCCACTCCACCGTCGATCGTCACAACGCCGCGGCCATCGTGACTGAGACCGCTCACCGAGCTTTCCAGCACTTGACCGACCCGCAGCGCTTCCCTGGGCTGTAGCTGGCTCTGCATGGACCTGGACCTGCTCGGCTTGTTGACCCTACGCCGTGCAAAGTGCCGTTACACCTTGCGCATGCTTGGGCGGTTATCGACGTCAGCTCGATACGATGGACCCGCGTGTGGTCGCTGCGATGAGCGTCGTTCGGGATCTGATTCTTCAGGCAGACGATCAGCTCCGTTACCCCAGTGGCGGTGAACTCCGCTCCATGGTGGATTTCCTCAACGGGGGAGCGCGGCGGCTTTCGGTGGTGCGGGTGCTCACCGAAAACGAGAAAAAGATCGTGGATGAGGCTGCAAAGCAGCTGTTTGCCCGCAAACCGGACTACGTGGCGCCCGGCGGCAACGCCTACGGTCAGAAGCAACGGGCCCAGTGCCTGCGTGATTTCAGCTGTGACCTACGGCGTTCTCGCTGGTAGTACCGAACTGATCCAAAAGATTGGTCTGGAGGGTGCCCGCGAGATGTACAACAGCCTGGGCGTGCCCATGCCCGGCATGGTCGAGGCAATGCGCACGATGAAAGAGGCCTCTGTTGCCCTGTTAGGTACAGATGATGCGGCCTTGGCCGGTCCCTATTTCGATTTCCTGATCCAGGGAATGCAGACAAGCACCTGAGTCAGCCACGCGCAAGCGACCCCTGCGAACTGCCACCAATCAACCCCGCTGGCGACGTTTCACCAGCGGGGTTTTTTGATGCTTGCGCTGACCCACGGCGAAACAAATGATCTCGCAGTTCCCATAATAGACCCTGAATAAGTCTCTTACTGCGACTCATCTGTTTTTGGTTGGACCAATCGCTTGCGGCCGAATTGTCGGCCGGTTGATCGGTGCCCAAGCCAGATGTCGCTCCGGCAGGCGATGGATCCAGAGCGATGGGTCTGATTTGTTGGACCACTCCCCTGTTCATGACGGCCACCGTCTTCGTGCCCGATTGAGAGGGGTTCGCCCGCCCCGCACGCAGCAGCATGCGTAGGTCTCTTCTATCTCGTCTAGGTCTACAAATTTGAACCGTAGCGGGTCTAGTGCGAGACTGCTGATAGTCATTCTCGATGTGGTCGCGTCCAATGGCCGATTGACCTGGGCTGCTGGGTCCTGCCTCCAGCCATCCCGAACCGCATTAGGGCGCGATCTGAGGCTGGTGCTCATGGTTTGGGGGATCAACAATCCTGCGGCGAGGGGCGATAGCCCGAATCACCAAGCCTGCGTATCTGTGTCTTACGCAGATACGCAGGCTTCCGGACTGACTGGAATTGATTGCTGTGCCTTGCTTGGTGTCGGTGAGCCAGCTCACTGGACATTGACAGACGTGGTCCCTGGACAGGATCCGGTCATGGGCGCTTCCCCATGGCGAAGGTATCGCTACCCCGGAATTGGGAGCGCTGAACCAGCCCATGGGCAGGGGCCTGCGTCCAGGAATGATGTTTTTTTGGAGACTCACCTGCGCCCAATGAGCCCCTGAATTGGTCTTGGTTGTCTCACTGTGGACAAATGGTCAGACCAAGATGGCGACTTGGCTGAGAGACCTAAGACTTGCCGTGGGCCAGCCAAGCCACGTGTCCCACCTGAGTCCTGCAGCGCGACTCGCAGTGGGTCTCAGTTGATCCGCAAGAGTCAGGCCGTTGGGCTGCGGTAGAGCTCTTTGAGCAGCTGGTAAGCCTCGTTCAGCCGGCGCATGCCCTCTTCCGTGCCCCCCGAATCAGGATGGTGAGCCAGCGCCAGTTCTCGATAGGCCTCGCGGATCTGGGGCAAGGTGAGTCGGTGACCAGGCGTTGTGGGGAGATCAAGCAATTTCAATGCCCCGTGCAGGGTCATTGTGTGCTCAAGTGTTTGGAATGACGCACCCCTCCGCCGGCGGAAACGGTTCACGAAACGGCGGATCAGGGTGGGCACCCGCATCACCAGGGTGGAACCGCTAAAAGGATCCTCAAGGATGCCTGCGGCCACGATCAGTCGCTCAAAGCCTGGGGCGCCTGGAGGCCAGCATGGCGCCAGGCTGGCCATCACGTCCGTGACCAGACTCCAGCTGAAGGGTCGGCCTTCGCTCTGATCACTCTGGGGCCAGATGTCCTGGGCCAGCCACACCATCGCAGCCTCAAGCACGGTGTCATTGGCTGGCTTGCCGTATAGGTCTAACCAGTGCCCCCGTACCCTTTCCAGAGCCTGATCCAGCACTACAGCTGACAGCTGGGGTAGCAGATCAAGGGACTCGGCCTCAGGGCGATACCTGGGCTGCAGGCTGCGGCGCACCTGTTCTGACTGGCGACGAACAAAACCGGGGAGATCGATTCCCCGCGGGCGTGAACTGGGGTTGGCTGAGTGGGGTTCCTGTTGATCGGCGGGGTCGGGGCGGAGGGCTAGATCCAACACGAGATCGTCGCTACTGCCGCGATAGACGAGCTCAAGAGCTCCTCGTTCATCGAAGATTCCATCGGTGTTTTCGACCTCCGAACCGTCCTCAGCCGATGCAGCCTGGCCGTCGCTTGCGTCCCTTGGCGACGGGCCAAACAACTCATTGAGGAGTCGTTCAACGATGGCACCCCGACTGCGAAGGCCGTACTCGCCTTTGAGGCCGTCAATGCGCGAGATCAGCTCAGCAGGGAGCTTGAGGTTGATCGTGCGCCACTGCTGCTGCTCTTCCTCGGCCACCGGTTCCCTGCTGGCTATTCAACGATCCATCAACTGGCGCATCATCTCCTGCTGGGCCTCAATCGCCTGCTGATAGCGGTCCAGCTGCTGGGCATTCACACCGGAGCTCTGGATCGGCGGTCTGGATGGGAGAGAGGCCGGCGGGCGCATTGGGGCAGGGCCCATCAGCCGATTTGGTGTTGCGACTGCCGTCTGCGGACGGGGGGTGGGAGCCACGGCGGTGGGAATGGCTGCTGGAACAACCGCTGGCGCGGTTTGCTGACGCGCCCGGACCATTGCTAGCTGGCTGACTGGCACCACGCTGAGCAGATGGCCGGGGGTGGCGTCAGCGGGATACACCAGGCTCACCCGCACTGGATTGGTCACCCCGGGCCGAAGGTTAAGGGTGGTCAGGGCATGGCTCTCACCGGAGCGCATGCCCAGGTGCAGTTCCTGCAGTCCGTCCTTGGTCTTCACTTGAATGCTGCCGCGGAAGGCCGTAAAGGGTGGGGTACCGCCACTGGCGGTGGGATGGCTCATCACCAGTTCATAGGGTCCGGATCCATACAGATTGAGATCCACATCGAAGCGCACTCCATAGGTGCCTACGTTGTCCAAGGCTGAATCGGCCATGCGAACAGCAAGTGGATTCACTTGTACATCGCGGGTGCCGAAGTGGTGACGCACTGTGCTGGTCAGTGGGACATGAAGGGGACCTTCGGCCTTCAGATCATGGCGCAGTTGGGCCTGGTAGCTGTCCCCCAGCGCCACACCGCCCACGCGGGAGAAGATGCGACGGTTCTGGATATCCGCCAACTGGCTGAGATACACCCGACCGGGTGCCAGGCGCCGGCTGTCAAGAACGCCGATCAGATCAAGGGGACTTGCACCGTTGCCGCTGGCCACAACGGCCATTTGGAAAGGTCCGTTGCTACGGCCCCTCAGCAGGCCGTTGGCGATGCCGAGGGCAGGAAGGCGGGTACTCAAGAGCACCAAGCGACTGCGCGGGGGGATCACCACCTGGTCGACCAGGTTGCGGTCAAGCTGATTGCGCAGCATCTGCACGGCGGTGGCATCTCCGGGACCGGTGTTCCAGGGACGTCGACCAAGGGGTTTGACACCCATCAGGTTGTTGGCAAGGTAGGGCGCCTCGAAGCTGTTGCGAACGGCCCCGCGCTCGAACTGAATCGATACGGGAGTACTGCCTGGGTTGATCAAGATCACCCCCAAAGTCAGCTCCGTGCGCCGTTGATCGGCACGGATCTGATTGCGATAGGAGGGAAAGTATTTGTGATGCATGTGTAGTCCGAACTCACCGTTGAATGTGTATTCGGCATTGGCCAACGCCATTCCGTTTTCAGCGGCGTAGCTGAATCCCGGGACGGTGGAAATCAGAATCCCAGGGCCCTCCACCTCCTCGGGCTGGTTGGAGTGCAGCACCGGTACGCGGTTAAAGGTGCCTTTGAGCGGCTTGGCCCGCTGGCCCGCCATCAGGGCTACAGCGGCGTGACCAGGGAGTCCGGGAGCCACCGCTGCGAGGCCAAACACCACACCGGCGATGGCGGAAAACACGGTGGTTGGTGTGAATGAGCGCAAACTGTCTTGACGAATGAAGTGGACGACTGGAGTCTTGGGTGGCTGGTGGCAGGCGCTAACCAGATCCTTGGGGTCTGTTCTGGGAGAAGTGGTTCTGGCAGAAGTGGTTCTGGCAGTGGCGGGCCGTTGAGCTTTGACGAGGCCGCCGGGGTTCCCTGTGCGGAAGGACGCTGTGTAGAGCCCTCGATGTCCACAAGAGTCCAGGGCGTCCACCTTGAGTCCAAGGTGACCGCTCGGATACCAAAAATCTGGCGAGCTGCCTAAAAGGAACCGCCGGCCTCTCGATCAGAGGGAACGACTCGCTAAAAAGAACGTTCGGAAGCATAGATCCATGATTCCCTTGTTTGGGTGCTGCCCAGGGTCAGACGGCGATCACCAGCAGGCCATGCGCCGGCACCAGGAGCGTCACCTGCGCTTGTTGCGCTTCTGGCGCGACGGTGTGGAACGACAGCTGGCCTCCCTCGATGCCTCGATCAGCACCCTGGAGCAGCAGATGCAACGGCAACCGCAGGAGCCCCTCCCCTGAGGAGCTGATGCAGATGTGCCAGCCCGCTGCGTAGCCGGCGTTGCACCGTCATCGGACTGATCTGCAGTGCCTCGCCGGTGCGCCGGTAGCTCCAACCTGCCAGCACCACCCGCTCCAGCACGGCTCGCTGGTTGCTCTCCAACTGGCCCAGCAGGCTGCGCACTTGGCCAGATCGCTCCCTCTCCGCCCCAGCGCTGCTGGCCCCGACGGCCGGGAGCCGATCTGTGGCCTCCGGGTCGAGCAGCAATTGGTCCAGGCTCACGGGCCGGCGGTGCAGTGTGCTTTCCAACAGGCGCTGCCACTGGGCTGGGCTCAGGCCCATCGCCTGGCGCAGCTGTTCGCCGGATGGCGGCTGGTGAAACTGGCGACGCAGCTGGGTGAGCTGATGCCGCTGCTCCTGAAGCCGGCGGGGTAGCCGCACAGCCGGGGCCGTGTCCCGAAGATAGTGGAGGATGGCCCCCCGGATGTGGGGCCGGGCAAAGGCGTCAAAGGGAGTCTGGCGCTGGCGGCTGTAGAGCTCGGCGGCCCGCAGGAGACCCAGCAGTCCCACCTGGATCAGGTCGTCGAGCGGTTCGGGGCAGCGCAGGTGGTAGTGCAGGGCAATGGGCCGAACCAGTTGCTGGTACTGCTCAATGCGGGCATTGCGTTGTTGGAGTGTGCGGGGCAGGCGGCGCTGGCGGCAAACGGCGGGGCTGGCACCAGGGCGGGCTGCGGTTGGACTCATGACGGCTCTGGACATGACGGTTCTGGACCTGATGGATGGATCGGAGCGAAACGTGCTCCTTCTTTTCCAAACAGCTCCAGCGGTGCCGCTCACCACAACCGTGCAAACACGGAATCACTGCGTTTTCACTTGGCCGTAGCCTTTCAAGTGGGTGCAGTGCTGGTCGCCGCTACAGACTTGAGCAGCTGCCAGGGGCCCTGCTGCTGCAGCCAGTCCAGGTCGGATTTCTCGGTGGCTAACAGGTACCCGGCAAAGCCCAGGGCATTGACGCTGAACCCCGCGCAGTGCTCCCGCTGTCGGCGCACACTCATGAACCAGTGGTCGGTGAACAGCAGGTTGTAGGGGTGACGCGGCTGGGGGTCGTGCCGGGGGTCGCCGAGCTCGAGCATGCGGGCATGGTTCTGGAAAAGCTGCTGAAGCTCCTTGGCCCGTTCGCTGGGGCTCGCGCCTTGAGCGCTCTCCTGTAGCCGCCGACGGCTGATGGCGTAGTGCCAGGGCCAGCATCGCTGCTGTTGCTCCAGTTGCTGGAGGATCAGCTCCGACAGGGGACAGCTGCTCGCTGCCGTGGAGCGAGGCAGCAACTGCAGGTGGCGATGGGGCTGACTGGCGCCGGCGGCGGCGCAGCTGTTGAAGAACCACAGTCCGCCAGTGTCAGCATCCATCTCCGCCACCGCCCGCCAATCGCTGGCCAGAAGCCAGCCGGATTGGGGCTGCCAGTGTTGGGTAATCAGCAGTAGATGCCCTGGCTGCACGGGGTACTTGTTGAGCAGCACCACGTGGCTCTCACCCAGCCTGCTCACCTCTAGGCGCGGATCCCAGGGTAGAAAGGGATTGGGGCGTGGACCACTGGCACGCAGGTGCTTGGGAGTGGCGCTTAGCAGGCGCCGGACCACGAACGGTTCCGCTGCTGGCAAGGACAGCAGATCAGTGGCCAGGGGCACCAAGGCCTGCTCAGAGAGGCCTGATCGGAGCGCTGGAGGCCTGCCTGCCAGAGGCGTTCAGCGCGCTCCACCGGCCTTGAGGCGTGCCAGGGAGGCGCCCTGGTAGTAGTGCCCAAGGATTTGGTTGTAGCTGTAGCCCCTTTGGGCTAGTTCCTGGGCCCCGTGCTGGCTCATGCTTGCGCCGAGGTGCCCATGGGCCTCGATCGTGATCTGGGTGGTGGCAGCGTAGAGGCTTTCCACAATTGCCCCCTGGTAGCTAAGGATTAGGCCCGCGGTACTGGCGGTGGCTTCCTGCGTGCGACCATTCACGCTGGCCAGGCCGCGGTAGGCCTGCCAGCGGGTGGTGTCTCCCAAATGCCAGTGGGGATTTGCGGGCCGGGCCATGTGGGCCAGGGCATAGGAGCGGGCCGCCACCGCCTGGGCCCGTAGCGCTTCCATCGACCAGCTGCTGGGCATTTCAGCGCCCACCACCGAGCTGATGTAGCGCTCCAGGCTGAGGTGGTTGATCACCCTTAGCCCGGAATTGTCCTGGATCAGACGCAGACGGCCGGGGTAGGCCGCCCCGTTGACCAGGAGGGCTGAGCCGCTGGTCTGCAGCCAGGCCTCTGGGCCATTGGCCCAGAGGCCGCCGAGTTGCACTGGCTCGCCTGCTTGGCCCTGCTGCAACACCGCACCCTGTTGGCTCAACCGTTGCCAGGGGCCGT
>JBIKUY010000350.1:0-2924 GCA_044347355.1 Prochlorococcaceae cyanobacterium
CCCGGTAGCCCTGCTCGGCCAGGGTGGCGGCGGCAGAGGCGCCGGCCAGGCCCGTGCCCACCACCAGCACGTGCAGCTGGCGCTTGCGCAGAGGGCTGATCAGCGGCAGCTCGGCGCGGGTGCGGCGCCAGGCGTCGGCGATCGGGCCGGCGGGCAGGCGCGGATCGGGCAGGGCTCCCATCAGGCGCCTCCCCAGGCCAGGACGAGCGCCAGGGTCACCGCGGTGAACCCGCCGCCGACCAGCAGCGCCAGCAGGCGGGCGGCGGCGCGGATGGCGCTGCCATTGGCCGGCTGCAGCAGCCCCAGGCTGCGGTGGGCCGCCTCGCCGCCGTGGAACAGGTGCAGGGCCAGGGCCAGGGCGGCCGCCAAGTAGAGCAGCAGACTCCAGGGGCTGGCCAACGCCGCGCCCAAGGCTGCCAGCTCGGCACCCGCCAGGGGACGGGGCCAGCGCAGCTGGGCCAGGTGCACCGCCAGAAACAGCAGCAGCAGCACCCCACCGGCGGCCTGGCTGCGGGCGGCCAGGGCCGCCAGGGGGGCCAGTGGACCACTGCGGCGGCTACGCAGGGTGGCGCCGTTTCCGGCGCGGCGGTTAGCCAGGGCCCGCACCAGGCTCAGGCCCAGATGCGCCAGGGCCACCGCCAGCAGCGCCAGCTCGGCGGCCGGCAGCCAGGCGCTGCGGTGCAGGGCGGCGGCATAGGCCTCAAAACGCGCCGGTGCCAGCGGTGCCAGGGCCACCCCCGCCAGATGCAACAACAGAAACAGCACCAGCAGCAGGCCGCTGGCCGCCGATCCGGTGCGCAGCCACCCTCCAGACAGCCACCCTCCAGACAGCCATCGGCCAGAGAGGCCAGGACTGGACCTGCCCATGCCGTTGTCAGCCTCCGTCTGCACCCCGGGCGCCCAGCCGTGAATCAACCCATCGTATGGAGGTCGCCTGCAGCGGAATTGCTCAGCGCGGCCGAGGCTCACAGGCACGGGCGGGGGCCTGCCCCTGCTGCCAGCTGGCCCGATCCCCCTTCACCCAGAAGCTCTGGTCGCCGTCGCTGTAGCGAACACCACTGGCGCTGATCGTTTGGGGCAGCCGCGTCGCCCCCTCACCCTCTAGCAGCACCACCGCGCTGGGGGTGCCGTTGAAGAAGAAGACCGTGAGCGCACTGGCATCGAAGCGACCCTTGCAGAGGTAGTCGGCCCGGATACCCGCTTCAGCCCAGGACTCTGCGGGCAGACCCACGATCAACCCAGCCACCAGGGCCGCGCCCGACCAACGCACCAGTCTGTTGCCCCCCCTGTCCGCCATGTCACTGACCAGTGCCGCCATCGCGGAACCCCATCACCGAACCAATCCAGCCTGACAAGCGCCAATCTCGACCGCCACCTGACTAGTACATGCATACTGGTTGAGGTCTTGGATTGGGCAATGGCACTGGACGCAGCTGGGAGGTTTGGGCGGGACCTTGGCGCGGGCCTGCAGGGCACTGGTCTGGAGATTGACCTGGAGATCGTGCCCCGCTGCCAACTGGAGACGGAACTGGAGGCCGCCCTGGTGGGCCAGGCCGATCCACTGCGGCCACCCCGCTGCCAGCCCCTGCCCCTCGCCGGAGCGGCGGTGGCGGCGGGCTTTCCCAGCCCCGCCGACGACTACATCGAGAGCCGCATCGACCTCAACGACGTGCTGATCCGCCACCCCAGCAGCACCTTCTTCCTGCGGGTAAGCGGCGAGTCGATGCGTGATGCCGGCATCCTCAACGGCGACCTGCTGGTGGTGGACCGGGCGGTGGAGCCCCGCTGCGGCCGGGTGGTGGTGGCAGTGCTCGACGGCGCCTTCACGCTCAAGTACCTCAAGCGCCACCGCGGCCGCTGGCGGCTGGAGGCCGCCCATCCCGACTACCCGCCCCTGGAGCTGGCCGACCGCGACGACGCCCGCATCTGGGGCGTGGCCATCCACGCCATCCACAGCCTCTGATGGGCCGCCCGGCCACGGGTCGGCACGCCGTGGTGCTGATCGACGGCAACAACTTCTACGCTTCCTGCGAGGCGGTGGTGGATCCGGCGGTGATCGGCCGGCCGCTGGTGGTGCTCTCCAACAACGACGGCTGCATCGTGTCGCGCAGCGCCGAGGCCCGTGCCCTCGGCATCCCCATGGGTCAGCCCTGGTTCCAGGTGCAACGCCAGCTGGAGCGGCAGGGGGTACTCGTGCGCAGCTCCAACTACGCCCTCTACGCCGACATGAGCCAGCGGCTGATGGCCGTGCTGGAGGAGTGGGTGGAGGCGCTGGAGATCTATTCGATCGACGAGGCCTTCGGCCTGCTACACCGCCCCGGCCCGGCCAACGGCGGCAGCGATCTCACGGCCTGGGGCCATGCCCTGCGCCGTGACGTGCGGCGGCGGCTGGGGCTGCCGGTGGCGGTGGGCATCGCCCCCACCAAGGTGCTGGCCAAGCTGGCCAACAAATGGGCCAAAACAGCAGCAGCGGGCGGCGGACCGGCGCCGGCGGTGTTCGACCTCGGGACCTGCCCGGCCGAGCAATCCGAGGCGGTGCTAGCAGCCACCGCCATTGAGGACGTGTGGGGCATCGGCAGGAAGCTCTCGCGCTGGTGCCGGCTGCGGGGCTGCGCCGACGCCCGCGCCCTGCGCGATCTGCCCACCGGTGAGCTGCGCCACCGCTGCGGCGTGGTGGGGGTGCGGCTGCAGCAGGAGCTGCGCGGTCACGCCTGCCTGCCCCTGGACCTGGTGCCGGCCGCCAAGCGGGAAACCTGCGTGAGCCGCAGCTTCAGCCAGCCGGTGGCCAGCCTGGCGCAGCTGAAGGAAGCGGTGGCCACCTACACGGCGCGAGCGGCGGAGAAGCTGCGGCGCCAGGGCCAGCGGGCCGGTGCCCTCACGGTGTTCGTGCGCAGCAGCCCGTTCAACGGCACCAGCTTCTACGC
>JBIKUY010000024.1:0-11506 GCA_044347355.1 Prochlorococcaceae cyanobacterium
CCGCCTCGATGTGCTCGTGAACAACGCCGGCATCACCCGCGACGGCCTGCTGATGCGCATGAAGAGCGCCGACTGGCAGAGCGTGATCGACCTCAACCTCACCGGCGTGTTCCTCTGCACCCGCGCCGTGAGCCGCTCGATGCTCAAGGCCCGCAGCGGTCGGATCGTCAACATCACCTCGGTGGTGGGCCTGATGGGCAATCCGGGCCAGGCCAACTACAGCGCCGCCAAGGCCGGCGTGATCGGCCTCACCCGCAGCAGCGCCGCTGAATTCGCCAGCCGCGGCGTCACGGTGAACGCGGTGGCGCCTGGTTTCATCGAGAGCGACATGACCGCCGAACTCGACAAGGAACCGATCCTCAAGGCCATCCCCCTGGGCCGCATGGGCCAGCCCGCCGAGGTAGCCAGCGCCGTGCGCTTTCTGGCCGCCGACCCGGCCGCCGCTTACATGACCGGCCAGGTGCTGCAAGTGGATGGCGGCATGGTGATGCGCTGAGGGCTCAGGGGTTGCCCGGACTGCCCTGACTGCCCGGGCTGCCCACCGGTTTGCCCAGCTCCTCGCGCAGCTGGCGGATGCGCTGCAGCAGCCGCAGGCGGCGGCTCCGGGCCGTGAGGGTGAGGAACAGGCGCAGCGGCACGTAGATCAGCGCCATCACCACCCCCAACAGCGTGACCAGCACAAACACCATGGCGTTGGCACTGGTGGTGGGGTCGAGCAGCACCACATCGCCGGGCGGCTCCAGCGCCGTCTCCAGAGCTTGGGTGAGCAGGTCGTCCATCGGCGGCCCAGGGGCCTTGCGCTGTTGGCCGAACCCTATCGGCGCCTGGAGGATTCGGCTTTCCCCACCGCTGGGCCAGCAGCCGCCATGGGAGCCTGGGCGCCAGAGATCTCTGTTCCCCGATGGCCAAGCTGGTCAGTTTTTCCGATGAGTCGCGCGCGGCCCTGGAGCGTGGCGTCAACGCCCTGGCCGACGCCGTGAAGGTCACGATCGGGCCCAAGGGCCGCAATGTGGTGCTGGAGCGCTCGTTCGGTGCTCCCGACATCGTCAACGACGGGGTGACGATCGCCAAGGAGATCGAACTGGAGGATCCGTTCGAGAACGTGGGTGCCAAGCTGATCCAACAGGTGGCCAGCAAGACCAAGGACACCGCCGGCGACGGCACCACCACAGCCACCGTGCTCGCCCAGGCCCTTGTGCACGAAGGCCTGCGCAACGTGGCCGCCGGCGCCAATCCAGTGGGGCTGCGGCGCGGCATGGAGCGGGCGGCGGCCCAGGTTGTGGCCGGCATCGCCGAGCGCGCCCAGGTCGTAAGCGGCGATGCCATCCGCCAGGTGGCCAGCGTGAGTGCCGGCAACGACGACGAAATCGGCCGAATGATCGCCGAGGCAATGGAGCGGGTGAGCGCCGACGGCGTGATCACCGTGGAGGAATCCAACTCCCTGGCCACCGAACTTGAGATTACCGAGGGGATGGCCTTCGACCGGGGCTACGTGTCTCCTTACTTCGTCACCGACCAGGAGCGGCGTGAGTGTGTTTTTGAGAATGCCCTGATCCTGCTCACCGACCGCAAGATCAGTTCGATCGCCGACCTCGTGCCCGTGCTCGAGGCCGTGAGCAAGGCGGGTCGCGGGCTGGTGATCATCGCCGAGGACATCGACGGCGAGGCCCTGGCCACCCTGGTGGTGAACAAGAACCGCGGCGTGCTGCAGGTGGCCGCTGTCAAGGCGCCCGGCTTCGGGGATCGGCGCAAGGCCAGCCTGCAGGACATCGCCATCCTCACCGGCGCCACCGTGGTGAGCGAAGACCAGGCCATGACACTGGAGAAGGTGAGCCTGGCCGACCTGGGCAGCGCACGCCGCATCACGATCACCAAGGACAGCACCACGATCGTTGCCAGTGGCGACCATCAACAGGCCGTAGCCGACCGGGTGGCGGCGATCAAACGGGAGCTGGAGCGCACCGACTCCGACTACGACCGCGAGAAACTGCAGGAGCGCATCGCCAAGCTCGCCGGTGGCGTGGCGGTGATCAAGGTGGGCGCCCCCACCGAAACCGAACTGAAGAATCGCAAGTTACGCATCGAGGACGCCCTCAATGCCACCCGTGCGGCGGTGGAGGAGGGCATCGTGGCCGGTGGTGGCACCACCCTGCTGGAGCTGGCCGAGGGGCTCACCGAGCTAGCCGCCGGTTGCCAGAGCGATGAACGCACCGGTGTGGAAATCGTGCAGCGGGCCCTGGCGGCCCCTGTGCATCAGATCGCCGCCAACGCCGGAGCCAACGGAGCCGTGGTGAGCGCAGAGATTCTGCGCCAGGGCAAGGGCTACAACGCCCTGAGCGGCGTTTACGAAGACCTGCTGGCCGCTGGGATTCTCGATGCCGCCAAGGTCACCCGCCTGGCCCTGCAGGACGCCGTATCGATCGCCGCCCTGCTGATCTCCACCGAAGCCGTGATCGCCGACAAGCCAGAACCCCCTGCTCCCGCCGCTGGTGGCGACATGGGTGGCATGGGTGGCATGGGTGGCATGGGTGGCATGGGTGGCATGGGCATGCCCGGGATGATGTGATCCATCAGGATCAACACCCGTTAGAGGGAGCGCACCAGGGTGGAGTGGATGCGGCACACCGTGATGGCCTCGCGGGGCGGGTTCGAGCAGAGCCGCCCCAGCTCCCGGTTGAGGGCCTGGATCTGACCGAGATGGAAGCTCGTCAAGGGCATGCCCAGCAGCATGGTGCTCATCAACACCATGCCCGAGCCAACCAACAACCCAGACCGATGTCCTGTTGGAGCCATCACGCACGAGCGTTCCATGCGTCCTCCCTGCCAGCGCAACACTGATTCCAGTGTGTGCCTGCGCTGAGCTGGCAGAGGGCGGACTTATGAAAAGTTTCCGCCGCGTCTATTCAGCCGATCGCGCGGCAGTAGGCGGCAACCTGCAGATCGATGCCGGTGATCGCCGTGCCCACCACCACGGCGTCAGCACCCAATTCAAGGGCCTGGCGAGCCTGTTCAGCACAGGCCACCCCCCCTTCGCAGATCAACGCCACCCCGGCCGGCAGATCCCGACGCAGATCCTGCAACAGTTGCCAGCCCGGCGGCCGGTTGTCCGCCGTGGCCTCGGTGTAGCCATAGAGCGTGGTGCCCACCCAGCTGCAGCCCAGCTGGGCAGCCCGCAGCCCATTGGCCAGCGTGTCCACATCAGCCATCAGCACAGCCCCCAGTTCACGGCGAGCGCGCTCAATCAGCTCGGCCAGATCAGCAGCCTGTGGGCGCAACCGCTCGGTTGCGTCGATCGCCACCACATCGGCACCGGCAGCCCATACGGCCCGGATCTCCTCCCAGCCCGGCGTGATGTACACCGGACTGTCGGCAAAGGTGCGCTTCCAAAGGCCCACGATCAGGGCCTCCGGGCAACGACGTCGCACGGCGCCAATGTGTTCGGGGCTCTCCAGCCGCACGCCGCTGGCACCGTTGCGCAGGCTGGCATCGGCCATAGCGGCGATCACCTGGGGATCGCGCAGGGGCGAACCCTCAGGAGCCTGCACCGACACGATCAGACCACTGGGATGGGGCTGGGACATGAGCAAGGTGTGCGGGGCGTTCAGCTGAGTTTGCGATTGAGCAGGGGGCGGATCAACAGGAACAGACCGCCGGCCAGCAGGGCCAGAATCAACAGGCAGACGCCAGCGCTGAGTTGGCCGTAGGGGGCCTCCAGTACCACGGCACCCAAGGAGAGCTGACCGGCATAGGCGGCGCGGATCGGTTCAATCGCAAAGGTGAGCGGATTGAGGGCCGCCAGCCAGCCCAGCCAGCCGGGCATGAACGAGAGGGGGGCCAGGGCCGTACTGGCAAACAGCAGCGGCAGATTGGCCACAAAGATCACGGCGATGAGCTCGATGTGACCCGGCAGGGCGAAGGCCAGTCCCAGGCTCAGGGCGGTGACGGCGAACACCAGCAGCAGCAAAGTCACCAGCACCAGCAGCAAACCGGCGCCACCAGGCCAGCCGTAGCCGAGCAGGGCTGCGGTGGCCATGATCGCCAGGCTCTGGATCAGGCTGATCACGGTGATGTAAAGGACAGAGGCCAGCACGATCGAGCTGCGGGAGCGCAGAGGTGCCACCAACAGGCGATTGAGGAAGCCGAATTCCCGATCGAACATCACCGGCAGGCCGGCATTGAGGGCGCCACTGAAGGCGGTGAACACGATCACTCCGGCACCGAGGAAGCGGCCGTAGCTCATGCCGCCCGGCAGCATGCCCTCCGGGGCGTTGGCGAACAGGGCGCCGAACAGCACCAGCCAGATCAGGGGCTGCAGCACTCCGGCCACCAGGGTGGAGGGGCGGCGCTGCAGTTGCACAAACAGTCGCCGGGTGAGGGCCAGGGTTTCCTGGCTGATCTCAGCTGCGGCAGACGCGGATGTCATGGGACGGGGGGAAAGGACGGCGGGCAGTCGGAGAACAGAAGCAGGCCGGCCCAAGGCAGGCCCAGGCAAGGAGATCAGCGCATGCTCTGCTTGCGCTCCGCCTTGGCGTCACGGCTACCGGCCACGGCCAGCTCCGCATCCATCAACGTGCGCCCGGTTGCCTGGAGATACACATCATCGAGGCTGGGACGGCTCTGGGCGAGCGCAAACACCGGCAGGTCGGCCCCGGCCAGCTGGCTGCGCAGCAGCTCGACCGCACCGGCATCGTCAACCACCAGGTTCAGGGAGTAGCCCTGGGCCCGGTTCACCACCACCTGGCGCACCCCTGGGCAGTCTTGCAGGAGCCGCTGCACCCGGGTGGCTTCCTCAGCATCGCTGAATTCCCGCACCCGCAGGGTCACTCGATCGCCACCGAGTGCGTTCTTGAGGGCATCGGGACTGCCCTCGGCAATCACCCGGCCGGCATCGATGATCGCCAGCCGATCGGCCAGGGCATCCACTTCCTCGAGGTAGTGGCTGCTCAGCAGCACGGTGGTACCGCCGTCGCACAGCTCACGCAACACACGCCAGATCGCCGCCCGGCTCTCGATATCCAGCCCAACGGTGGGCTCATCCAGCACCAATAGCTGGGGACTGTGCAGCAGCCCGCAGGCCAAGTCGAGGCGGCGGCGCATGCCACCGGAGTAGCCGCCACAGCGGCGATCAATCCAGTCGCCCATCCCCAGGAGCTCCGTGAGCTCGGCAATGCGGCGCTGCCGCTGGCTGCGCTGGAGGTGGTACAGGTCGCCCTGGAGCTGAAGCAGCTCGCGGCCGGTGAGGATCTTGTCGATAGCCACCTCCTGGGCCACGTATCCCAGCAAGGAGCGCACCCGCCGCGGCTCCTGCAGGGCATCCAACCCGGCCACCCGCACGCTGCCGCCATCGGGGGCCAGCAAGGTGCAAAGAATGCGCAGAGTGGTGGTTTTACCGGCTCCGTTGGGGCCCAGCAGGCCATAGAGAGCGCCGGTAGGCACGCTCAGTTGCACACCGTCAAGGGCTTGCACGGCGGCATCACCGCGGCCATAGCTCTTGCGCAGATCTTGGATCTGGATCAATGGCTCGATCGGTAGCTGGATCAATGGCTCGGTCAGTGGCTCGCCCATCAGAGCCGTGGCCCCATGTTTCAGGCGGCCAATGTAGGCAGCACAGCCGGCGGGAGGGCCAGGGCCTGGGCCAGCGGCAGCCGTGCCAGCAGCAGCAGCAGACAGATCCCGAACAGGTAGAGGATCGACCAGCGGAACAGAGCCCTTGCCCGTTGGGGATTCTCCGGATCACTGGCCAGCGCGGAGCTGAGCTGCAGGAGCCTGCCGTTAAATGGCAACACCAATAGCCCATACAGCAGACCACCAGCGGGCAACACAAGAGGGGCCAACAGGCTGAGCACCACGGTGGCCCAGGCGTAGCGGCAGATGGCCCGGCCCGTGAAGGCCACACCCTTCACCACGGGCAGCATCGGAATGCCCACGGCACGGTAATCATCACGCAGGAGCAGGGCCAGGGCCCAGAAATGGGCGGGGGTCCATACCATCACAAGGGCAAACAGCCACCAGCCCCCCAAACCAAGGTGGCCAGTAGTGGCGGCTGCCCCCACCAGGGGCGGGATGGCGCCAGCCACGCCTCCGATCACGATGTTCTGGGGTGTGCGGGGTTTGAGCAGGGCGGTGTAGAGCAGCACATAGCTGCACAGGCCCAGCAGCGCCAGGCTGGCCGCCAAGGGGTTGACCCCCAGAACCAGCACCAGCACGGCAGCGGCCGTGAGCAAGGCCGCCAAGATGAGGGCCTGCGTCTGATCCAGCCGCCCAGAGGGGAGGGCCCGGCGACTGGTGCGCTGCATGCGCCCATCCAGATCCTGCTCCCAGACGCAGTTGAGAACCCCGGCCGCCGCCGCCGCCAGGCTGCCCCCCACCAGGGTGGACAGAACGGTGGAGGCCTGGAGGGGCGGCGCACCGGCAGGATCGCTTACGGCCATGCCGGCCAGGGTGGTGGCCAGCAGCAAGGGAATCAGGCGGGGCTTCGCCACCTCCAGCCAGGCGGGAAGTTGCACGGAGGGCCGTGCGGATGAAGGCTTGGTGGGCAGCAGCGAGGACGCAGCCTGGGAGGAAGCACTAACCATGGCTGGTCACCGGGGTGGCAGGGAGAGAAGACAAAGCGAGACTGCGGCCGAGGCTGGCTCCCAGTAGGGCCACCAACAGAGCGGCAACCGCCTGGTGGGCGATGGTCACCGCCGGAACAGCCAGCCCAAGACGCAGGGTGGTGATCCCCAGCGCCACTTGGCCGGCCACCATGAAGGCCGCTCCAAGGGAGGCCCAACGCAGCCAGCGCTGCCCCGGCGGCAGGGCCCAGCTAGCGGGCAGCAACGTCAGAACGGCAACAGCGGCTGGCCTGGCCAGAAGGCGATGGCGCCAGAGCAACTCGCAGGCTTCACCAGCTGATAAACAGCGCTCCGAAGACCAGGTGCTCGCGAGGGAGCCACCAAGCAGGCACTGGCTGAACACCAGCCCAAGCGCGAACAGAACGATCGGCAGCCACCAGCGAGGTACACCTGCCGATGGGAACACCTGAGCAGAGGGGTGAACCGGGTGCGAGACCACCAATGCCTGGTGCACGCCACTCAGCAGGATCACAAGGGTGAGTGCCGTGGCCAGATGGGCGGTGACCAATGGGGCCGCCAGTAGGCGGGTCACCGTGAGGGCACCCAGCCCCCCCTGCACAGCCACAAGCACGAGGGCGCAAAAGGAAGCCAATGGCAGCCAGGCGGGCAGTCGCCTGCGAGCAAACCCACTGGCAACCGCCAGCACCAATAGGGCCACCCCCACCACGAAGGCGTCTAGGCGGTGAAACCACTCCAGGAAGACCTGCAAGTTGAGTTGACCGCCCGGCAGCAGGGAGCCGTAACAGAGTGGCCAGTCCGGACAGGCCAATCCGGCCTGCATCACCCGGGTGGCCCCGCCGATCACGACGAGGGCAACAAGTGCAACCACCAGGTGAGCAGTGAGCGCGGCCAGCCGCTGCTGGATCGGAGCTGTGGCGGAAACCACCTCTCCACTGGAGGATCTGGATCTCCCAGCCTCAAGGGAGGTGAAGACGGCGGACGCCGGTCGTGTCACAGAACCCTTGTAGAGGATTCGCACCGTAGCCAGATTGAGCAGCCGCCAGTGCAGTCGTAACGGGCAGGCGATCTTGATTTCAAGACACAAATCAAGGACCGGATCCAGCTCTGATTCTTCAACTCAAAATGTCCCCAGACGGGGACAAGGCCGGCCACGACAACCTGCAATGTGAGGCGATTCACATCCAAAGCCCCGCCCTGTTCGCACGCGCGCATCACTGCCCATAGGGTGGTGGGACGCTCTTTCTGACCCGTGCGAATTCGCACCGCTGCCACCACCGCCCTAGCCTCAACAGCCCTTGTGCTGACGGGGCTTGCGATCGGCACCCAGGTGAATCTGCTGCCGGAAGATGCCAGTAGCAACGCTGCCGCCTACGACAGTCTGTTTCAGGTTCTCTTCAGCATCGGGACGATGCTGTTCATCGGCATCCTGATCGTTCTTGTTTACAGCCTTGTGCGCTTCCGCCGGCGCCCGGGGGAACTGGCCGACGGGCCAGCCATCGAGGGCAACCTGCCTCTGGAGATTGTCTGGACAGCTATTCCCGCAGTTGTGATTCTTTTCGTGGGGATTTACAGCTACGACATTTACGAACGCATGGGCGGCATGGCCTCCCTCGACCACGGCGCGATGGACCACGCGGCTATGGGTCATGGAGCCATGGCAATCAACAGTGGCGATACCGTGGCGATGGAACTTGCCAAACGCCCCCGAGTATGGGGAGGTATTGGTCCGGCCGCCGTGCTGAACGATGTCGAACAAGCCCCGGCGACGCCGCCCCTCACCGTGGATCTCACGGCGATGCAGTTCGCCTTCATTTTCCAATACCCCGAGGCGGGCATTACCAGCGGCGAACTGCACGTACCGCTGGGTCAGCCGGTCGAACTGCGCATGGAGGCCTTGGACGTGATTCATGCCTTCTGGGTTCCCCAGTTCCGGCTCAAACAGGACGTGATTCCCGGCCAGCCCACCCTGCTGTCATTCACCCCCACCCGGGCTGGCACCTATCCGCTGATCTGTGCGGAGCTGTGCGGCCCATATCACGGTGGCATGCGAACCAATGTAGTCGTGCATGAATCCGACGACTACTTCGCCTGGGTGGCCCAGAACAGCCCCGCCACGTCATCCTGATCCCACCTTGGTGTTGCGTCTTTCCCCCACCCAGCCATGACCCTTGCCACTCCTCTGGATCTGAAACCGCAGCGGCAAGAACCGCTTCAACCCAGTGGCTGGCTGCGCTACTTCAGCTTCAGCCTCGATCACAAGGTGATCGGCCTTCAGTACTTGGTGTGTGGCTTCTTCTTCTATCTGGTGGGCGGGCTGCTTGCCGGCGCTATCCGCACCGAGCTGGTCACGCCCCTCTCGGATTTCATGCCGCGCGACACCTACAACGAGGTGCTCACCCTGCACGGCACGGTGATGATTTTCCTGTGGATCGTGCCGGTGGTGAATGGAGCCTTCGGCAACTATCTGATCCCATTTTATGTAGGCGCCCGCGACATGGCTTTCCCGCGTCTGAACGCGGTGGCCTTCTGGATGATCCCCCCCGCCGGACTTCTGCTGATCAGCAGTTATTTCCTTGCTGGTGCTGCCGCCCAATCCGGCTGGACCGCCTACCCGCCCCTTAGCCTCACCACACCCGCCGCCGGTCAGGTGGTGTGGATTTTGAGTGTGCTGCTCCTGGGCGGCAGTTCAATCTTTGGCGCAGTGAACTTCATCGCCACGGTGCTGAAGCTGAGGCGGCCCGGCCTCAAGATGATGCAACTACCCATGTACTGCTGGGCAATGCTCGGCACAAGCTTGTTGGTGGTGCTATCAACTCCGGTGCTTGCCGGGGTGCTGATCTTGCTGAGTTTCGACATCATTGCCCACACAGGGTTCTTCAATCCAGCTTTGGGCGGCAATGTGGTGGTGTATCAGCACCTGTTCTGGTTTTATTCCCATCCGGCCGTTTACATCATGGTGCTGCCAGCCTTTGGCCTGGTGAGCGAGATACTTCCCGTGCACGCCCGTAAGCCCCTGTTTGGCTACACCACCATGGTGTATTCAATCCTAGCCATTGTGTTTCTGGGCTTAATCGTGTGGGCCCACCACATGTTTACGAGCGGCACGCCGCCCTGGATGCGACTGTTCTTCACGATCGCCACCTCCTTCATTGCCGTGCCAACGGGCATCAAATTTTTTAATTGGCTTGCCACCCTCTGGGGCGGAAAAATCGCATTGAATTCAGCCATGCTGTTTTCCTGCGGCTTCATCCTCAACTTCGTGTTCGGAGGCATCACAGGCATCACTCTGGCCCAAGTGCCCTTCGACATCCACGTGCACGACACCTACTACGTGGTTGGGCACTTCCACTACATCGTCTATGGCGGCACGGTGTTTGTGATCTTCGCCTCCCTCTACCACTGGTATCCCAAGTTCACCGGCAGACTGCTCAATGAAGACCTCGGCAGGCTTCACTTCCTCCTCACTTTCATCGGCTTCAACCTTTGCTTCCTGCCCCAGCATTGGCTGGGTCTCAATGGCATGCCCCGCCGGGTGGCTGAATACGACCCCACCTTCACCACCCTCAACCAGGTGAGCAGTGTGGGAGCCCTGCTCATGGCGATCAGCACCCTGCCCCTGCTGATCAATGTGGTGCTGACAGCGATCAAGGGCGACATAGCCGGCGACAACCCCTGGAACGCCCTCACGCCCGAGTGGCTCACCAGCTCGCCGCCGCCGGTGGAGAACTGGCATGGGGAAGCCCCCCTGGTTACCGAGCCCTACGGCTATGGCACTGCAATGGAAACCGCTGCCCGCTCACTGGAGAGCGCCCGATGACCAGCACAACCCCGACGTCGGCCAGCACCACTGCCAGCGCAACCCCAGCCGTTGGCCAGGAGCACCACCACCCGGACCTGCGCATGTTTGGCTTGGCCACCTTCCTGGTGGCCGACGGCATGACCTTCGCCGGCTTTTTTGCCGCCTACCTCACCTTCAAGGCGGTGAATCCCTTACCTGAAGGCAGCAGCTACGAGTTGGAGCTGCTTCTGCCCACGATCAACACCGTGCTGTTGGTGATCAGCAGCTTCACCTTCCACAGGGCCGGCAAGGAATGCCGGGCCAACAAGCTGGCCGCGGCCCGCAATTGGCTGCTGCTCACCGGCGTCCTCGGCCTGGCCTTTCTGGGGGGGCAGATGGTGGAGTACTTCACCCTGCCCTTCGGGCTCACCGACAACCTGTTCGCCAGCACCTTCTATGCCCTCACCGGCTTCCACGGCCTGCACGTCACACTGGGGGCTATCTGCATCGCAATCGTGGCCCTGCAGACTCGCCCTGGTGGGGTAATCACCGCTGAGAGCCACTTCGGCCTGGAGGCCGCCGAGCTCTACTGGCACTTCGTGGACGGCATCTGGGTGGTGCTTTACGGGATCATCTACTTGCTGTAAAGGCAGGATCATTCACAACAGAATCCTCGTTCGATCCAGCAACAGCCACAAGACTTCTGCCCCATCCCAGAGCTTGCCGATGGCCTGGCGAGATGGGCACAATTTGGATAGGTTCGCTCACGACTGTGACCACCATGGCCTTAGGCAACGGCCCGGGACAGACAGAGATGCTGGAGGGCAAGGCCCTGTTGGATCGGGCCCGCGCCCTCAGCAACCGGCCAGAGGATGAAATAGCCCGGGCCTGTGGCTATGTGGGCCCCAGTGGTCGGGTGCTGCGCAAGAGTTTCTACAGGGCCCTGGTGGCGGCTAAGGGGTACGCCCTTCCCTCAGCCGCGGCCGCCGGCCACTCCGGTGTGAAAGGCCGGCAGGCCGAGTTCCGCACCCGGGTGCATGGCAACGGCAACCTGTTGATCGGCAGTGCCTACACCCGGCGGCTGGGGCTACGGCCCGGCCAAGAATTCCGGATTGAGATTCACCAGGAAACAGGCTCGATCTGGTTGATGCCC
>JBIKUY010000351.1:0-2914 GCA_044347355.1 Prochlorococcaceae cyanobacterium
TACAAGTTCGGCCAAGAGGAAGAGACCTACAACATCGTGGCTGCCCACGGTTACTTCGGTCGCCTGATTTTCCAATACGCCTCGTTCAACAACAGCCGCAGCCTGCACTTCTTCCTGGGTGCCTGGCCGGTTGTGGGGATCTGGTTCACGTCGATGGGCATCAGCACCATGGCGTTCAACCTGAACGGCTTCAACTTCAACCAGTCGATCCTGGATGCCCAGGGCCGGGTGCTGCCCACCTGGGCTGACGTGCTCAACCGCGCCAACCTGGGCATGGAAGTGATGCACGAGCGCAACGCCCACAACTTCCCCCTCGATCTGGCCACCACATCTGCCCTGCCCGTGGCCCTCACGGCACCGGCGATCGGCTGATCACCACAGCAACCGTGCTGCAACCTGTGGGGCGCCGAGCCTGAACCCCTGGCTCCGCCCCCACTGTTCTGTCTGCTCGAGCCCTTCGCCTCCTGCCCATCCGGCAGGTTGGCGAAGGGCTTTCTGACGATTCCCGGCCACGCTATCGATGGCTTGCCATCCGCGGCTCGCCTCCATCAGCTCTCTGCTGTGGTTCAAGGTGGGCAGGTTTGTGAACGTGTTCGGAGCACTACCACCAACCACCAACCCGAACAAAGAACCTGACCCATCGTGCCGCCGCGAGCTTGCCCAGCTCATGGATGGAGCAGGGTCGCTGGTGCCCTGATCCCGGAGATCGTGCGCCGGGGTTTTCAGGGCCTGCTGGAAGCCGAGGTTCTGCCACCATTGGAGCTCAACCGCAAGCTGTGGCAGGCCAGCTTTTCCCAGCTGGCTCGAGCCTTGCCGCCAGGTTGACAGGGCTCTCCAAGCCATCGTGAAGGAGGTTTGCACCGGCAGCATCTCCGTCCAGGCCCGGACCAGGCGCGGGAGCACTGGCAGATGGGTTACTGAGATGCTGTGCAAGCCCATTCCCATTCCGCAACGACCCCGCGACCACCCGCCTGATGGGCAGTCAGCTCCTGGAGCAGCAGGCGGAATGGTGGCTGGAGCTCACCAGTGGTGATCCGGCCAAGCAGGCGTCAGCACCCACCAGCTGAATCACACCAGCGCATTCCTCGATCCACACAACACGCCGCGATTGCCGGTTTGCCAATGGAGCGATCGGGGTTCAGGTTGGGTGTGTGATGGAGTGCTGCTGGCTTCGTTGCACCCCTCCCCTGACCGTTTCTGTTCGCTCTCCGCAGAGGGTCACAGGACCTCCTGAGTTACAGCCCTCGACGGGGTGCTATCCACGCCATCGCTCTGAATCAACCCTGTGCATCGGTAGGGCGATTGTCAGGCCGGGTGTTTTTGGCCGCTCTACGGCCTGCGATTATCAGCCCAGTTGATGTCTTGATCGGGGGCTGACCTGTGCCAGTGCCGGATTCCCAGGTTCTGGATTCGCGGGTTCTGTTCGCCTTCCTGCTCACCCTGGCGGCCGGGCTGTCCACTGGCTTGGGCAGCTTGCTGGGGCTGTTCAACCGTGGGTTCAGCCCTCGGGTTCTGAGCTTGGCCCTCAGTTTTTCGGCCGGGGTGATGCTCTACGTGTCGTTCGTGGAGATCCTGCCCAAGGCCCGGCAGATCCTCAGCGGGCCCCTGGGCGCCCAGCCAGGCCATGCCCTGGCGGTGCTGGCGCTGTTCGCCGGAATGGGGGCGGTCGCCCTGATCGACCGCCTTCTGCCCCTGCCCGAGACAGCACTCACTCCCGCCCTGCAGGCCAGCCGGGCCGGGGCCGCTGGCCCGGCGGTGCGGGATCAGCAGGCCAGGGCCAACTTGATGCGCACCGGCCTGTTTTCCGCCTTGGCCATCGCCATTCACAACTTTCCGGAAGGTCTGCTCACCTTCCTGGGCGCCCTCTCCAGCCCGCGCCTGGGCATCGGCATCGCCATTGCTATCGCCATCCACAACATCCCGGAAGGCCTGGCCGTGTCGGCGCCGATCTATTACGCCACAGGTAGCAGGCGAAAGGCCTTCTGGATCTCCTTGGCTTCTGGCATGGCCGAACCGCTGGGGGCTCTTGTGGGTTACCTGTTTCTGCGGGCCGTGCTCACCGATACCCTGCTGGGACTGGTGTTCGCCAGCGTGGCCGGGGTGATGATCTACATCTGCTTCGATGAACTGCTGCCCACCGCCCAGCGCCTGGCCTCCCACCACCATCTGATGATCGGCGGTGTGCTGGCCGGCATGGCCGTGATGAGCATCAGCCTGGTGCTGCTGGGTTGAGCAGCGGCCACCATGACTTGATCCCGCGTGCTCTTGTCCGCTCCGTCTTCGCTCGCATCCTCCAGCCCTGGTCAGGTGGCCCAGCAGCGCTGGCCTTGGTGGCCCCTGCTCCCCCTCTATCCCTACGGCCGCCGCCGCACCCTGCTGCGGGAACTGATCCCTGGCGAGGTGTGGAGTTTCGAGCAGCTCCAGGGCATCTTTTATGTGGCGGTGCCGATCCGCATGACCGTGCTGCGGCTGCGGCGGGGCTTGTTGCTCTACGCGCCACTGCCGCCGACCGCTGAGTTGTTGGCGGCCTTGCGGGAGCTGGAGCAGCGCCATGGCCCGGTCTGCACGATCGTTTTGCCCACGGCCTCAGGCCTGGAGCACAAGCTGCCTACCCCAGCCCTGGCCAGGGCCTTCCCTGCCGCCCAGGTGTGGGTCACGCCGGGGCAGTGGAGTTTCCCGCTCTCCCTGCCCCCCAGCTGGCTCGGATTTCCTGCGGGTCGCACCCGGGTGTTGTTCGAGCAGGGCTTGCCCCACGAGGATGAACTCGCCTGGCGCGGCCTCGGTCCGCTGGATCTGGGGCTGGGCAGGTTCATGGAGGTGGCCTGCCTGCATCGGGCCAGCGGCAGCCTGCTGCTCACCGATGCCTTGGTGGCCATTGGAGCCGATCCGCCGGCCGTGTTTGATGCCGATCCAA
>JBIKUY010000025.1:0-11472 GCA_044347355.1 Prochlorococcaceae cyanobacterium
GATGTTAGTGCGATCCGCCATGTCCGGATCGGTCATGATCGAGGCGGGGTTGCTGTTCACCAGCACCACCTCATAGCCCTCCGCCCGCAGGGCTTTACAGGCCTGGGTGCCGGAGTAATCAAATTCGCAAGCTTGGCCGATCACGATTGGCCCCGACCCCAGCAGCAGGATGCGACGCAGGTCCGTGCGGCGGGGCATGGGCGAGGGCGGCAGGCCAAACCCGACAAGCCTCTCACGGGGGATGGCTAACGTGTGATTTGACGAGAACTCCCAGTCCATGAGTGAACTCCAGCGCCTCAAGGGGCTGCTGCCACCTGAAATGCAGAGCTGGGTGTTCGTGGAAGCCACGGCCTCGGTCGATCCACCCCTGATCGCCATAGAGGAGATCGGCAGGGATGAGATCGAGATCCAGGTGGATCTGGAGAAGTGGGATGCCTTGGCGATCGACCACCGCAACCTGCTGTTCTGGCATGAGGTAGGCCGGATCCAGAACGACGCGGTGCCGCGCGACGGCTGGGAAATGGCCGCCCTGGCCATCGGCTTGGGCGGCGCGATTGGCGAGCTCTGGGTGCAGGACGGGCTGCTTCTCCTGATGGCCATGGGTCTGTCGGGCTTCGCCGGCTACCGCCTCTATCTCAAGAACAACGCCGAGAAGCGGCTGGCCGATGCCATCGCCGCCGACGAACGGGCGATCGATCTGGCCTGCCGTTTCGGCTACACCTTGCCCAACGCCTACAAGAGTCTGGGCGGGGCCCTCAAGGACCTGGCCGAGCAGACCCGCAAGAAGAAGAAACGTTCCTTCTACGACGACCGCCTGGAAGCGCTGCGCAAGAGTGCCGGTCGGGCCCGTGCCGAAATGGCTCAGCAACAGGGCTCCCGCCAGTCCGTCACCAGTGAGAACGTCTATGGCTGATGCCCCCCTCGGCAGCCCCCAGTCGATCGCCCGCCCCGCCGACCCCGAAACCGAGGCGATGGCCAGGCTGGCTGCCGAGGCCTGTGACGACCGCAAAGCCGTGGACATCCGCCTGATCCGGGTGGATGAGGTGAGCTCCCTGGCGGATTGGTTCGTGATCTGCAGCGGTCTCTCCGATGTGCAGGTGCGCGCCATTGCCCGATCCGTGGAAGACCGGCTGGAGTTGGAGCTGGGGCGCCTACCGCTGCGCCGGGAGGGCCAGAGCGAGGGCAGCTGGCTGCTGCTCGACTACGGCGAGGTGATCGTGCACGTGCTCACCCCCAGCGAGCGGCAGTACTACGACCTGGAGTCGTTCTGGGGCCACGGCGACCAGGTGCGCTACCTAGGCTCCAATCCAGCTCCTCACGCTTGAGTCCATGGGGGACGCCCGCGGCGCCACCGGCGATCCACCAGGCAGCTCGTCGACCGCCTGTCCGGTGCCGCCGGCCCAGCGCCCTCTGCAGCAATACGCGGAGTTGCGCGATTCCTGGTTCTTTGCCTGGCCGAGCCGGGGCAACCGAGGCTTGGCCAAGGCCCTGCTGGCGTGCTGGTTGCTGGCATTGCCACCCAGCCTGCTGGTAGCCAGCGGCAGCTGGGTGTTGCGCTACCGGCCCCTGGAACTGGTGCTCGCGGCTGCCGTGGCCGCCACGCTCCTGCCTGTGTTGCTGCTCGTGCGCCAATGGCTGGGCTGGCGCTCGATTCACCGCCGGCTGGTGAGTGAGCGGGTGGAATACGAGGAATCGGGTTGGTATGACGGCCAGGTGTGGGAAAAGCCCCTCAGCTGGCGCCAGCAGGATCTCCTGGTGGCACAGCACCAGGTGCGGCCTGTGCTCAGCCGCCTGGAGCGCGCCCTTGCGATCAGCGCCGGCCTGATTCTGGCGGGCACCGGGCTCTGTCAGGCTCTCTGAAGCACCACCGGCCTCTCCCCAGCTGTTTGCCTTCATGAGCCTCCCCCAGAGTTTCGGCGCCCCGGCCCGCACCGGCATCCCGCCGCTGGAGGTGCGGCTGCTGCGCAATGGCATCGCGGAGTCTCGACACCGGGTCCACGCCGTGGTGTGTGACGCCCGCGGCCGGGTGCTGATGCGCGCCGGCGATCCCCAGCAGCTGAGCTTTATCCGCTCGGCCCACAAACCGTTCCAGGCCACCGTGTTCGTGGCCAGTGGCAGTGCCGACCAGGCCGACAGCGGCGAGCGCGGTCTTGCCATCGCCTGTGCCTCCCATGCCGGCACGGCCATGCATGCCCGTGAGGCCTTCCGGCTGCTGTGGGGGGCCGAACTGGAGGCGGATCAACTGCAGTGCCCGGTGCCCGCCGGCCGCACCAGCCCCCTGGAGCACAACTGCTCCGGCAAGCACGCCGCCTTTCTGGCCACCTGCCGGCGTATGGGGTGGGCCACCGAGAGCTACCTGCAGAGCGACCACCCCCTGCAGCGAGAGGTGCTCAAACGCACCGGCGAGCTGCTGGGACTGCCGGCCGCCGAACTGGTCACGGCCCGCGACGACTGCGGCGCACCGACTGTGCAGCTGCAATTGGCCCAGATGGCCCTGCTGTTCGCCCATCTCGGCGCCGGAGAGCAGCCAGACCTCGAGCGCCTCAGCCGCGCCATGCTCAACCATCCCGATCTGGTGGCTGGCGAGGGGCGCTTCGACACCGAATTGATGCGGCATGGCCATGGCCAGGTGCTGAGCAAGGGTGGAGCCGAAGGCATCCAGTGCCTCAGCCGCGTGGGCGCTGGGATGGGGGTGGCGATCAAGGTGGAGGACGGCGCCTCGCGCGCCAAACACGCCGTAGCGCTGCACTTGCTGGAGCAATTGGACTGGCTCACCCCGACGACCCTGGAGGAGCTGCGGCAGCAGTTCCTGCAACCGGCTCCCCACCTGCAACTGGAGGTGAGGGGCGAACTGCGGTTCGACTGAGCTCATTGGTAGCCAGCGACACCTGGCTGGTACAATTCACAAGGCGCCGCGGGGTAGAGCAGCCTGGTAGCTCGTCGGGCTCATAACCCGAAGGTCGCGAGTTCAAATCTCGCCCCCGCCACCAAATCCAAAAACCCCGGCAGACATCCTGTCGGGGTTTTTGTTTGTCCTCTTTTGGCCTGGTCGATTGATGGCTCTGTTGAGGGGCGCTGGCCTCTGGCACCCTCGCACCGAGCCAGCAAGTCAAGCCACCATGACCCCGTAGAAAGGCTGGCTCATCGCCATGGAGATGACTTGGTTCCAAGCCTGACCCAGCTCTAGCAGCCATTCGCCCATCCCTAACGATCTGACGTGCTGACCTGTGTTCTGGTGGAGGATGAGCCCCTCCTGCGGGATCTGCTCACGGAAGTGCTGCAGAGCCACCCGGCCACCCGCATGCTGGGCAGCGTCGGCACGGCCACCGAGGCCATCGCCCTGTGCGCCCAACAGGCCCCAGACCTGCTCGTGTTGGATCTGAATCTTCCCGACAGCACCGGAGTGGATGTGGCTCTGGCGGTGGCTGCCCTGCGGGCCGATACCCGGGTGATCGTGCTCTCAGCCGAAGCTGGCTGTTTTGTCTGCCCGCCGCAGCTGCGGCCGGTTCTGCGAGGTGTGATCGACAAGATCCACGCCTACGAGGCCCTGCCGGCGGAGATCGACGAAATTCTGTCGGGACGAACGTCATGAGCCCCGTAGCGCAGCGCCTGCAGCCCTCCCAGCAGCCTGATGCCCAAAGAACGCCAACCGCAGGGCTGGCTTCAGTCCTGCGCTCCCGTCGCGTCCAGGGCTTCGTGCTGGCCGTCCTGGTCGGCTGCAGCGGCCTGGGGGCACTGCTCTGGCAGCGCCTGCGGACGGTGGCGGTCGCCGTGGGGGTGGATCGGCCCCTGGTGTAGGGAGCGGCGATTGATCCCAGCGACTTGAACACCGCCCAGCTCTACCTGGAGGAAAGCGCCGGCAGCCCGATCCGATTGGAAACGATGTTCAACAGCGCCGATCCCAGCCAGGGCCCAGCCGATGTCCAGGCGCTGCTCGACCAGGGGGTGCGCTTCTTCATCACCACCCAGACCTCCAGCCATGCCGTACCCAGCCTGGGGCTGTTCGCCGATGGCCGGGCCCTGGCGATCAACGTGTCGGCCACCAGCGCGGAACTGAGCAATCGCGACGACTACTTCCTGCGGATCATTCCCGACCTGCTGCAGGAGCAGCGGGCCATCGCCGCCCGGATCAACCAGCTGGAGGGCAAGCGGCTGCTGGTGATGCGGGACAGTCGGAATTTTCGCTACACCGAGCCAGCCCTTAAGCACTTTCTCCAGGCTTTGCAGGCAGAGCGGGCATGGCAGGTCACGGTCCGCTCCTTTCCTGCCGACGCCTTCGATCCCAACCAGGAACGTGCAGTTGTAAGCCAGCAATTCGATGTTCTTTATATTCTCGGAGGCGACTTCCTGCCCACGATCGGCAATCTGGCCCAACAATTCCACCTGTCCAATCCCTCGGCTCCAATCCTGCTCACCCCCTGGGCCCGCTCCCCGGCCCTGCTGCAGAACGCGGGCGATGCCCGTGAGCGGATCCTGATCGCCAGTCCCTACCCCGACCGCCAAACAGACCCGGGAGTACACCGGTACCTCAGCCACCACGAACAGCGCTTCGGCTAGGAGCCCTATGCCATGGGCATCGGCACCCGCCAGGCGGTGGAACTGCTGGATCAGGCCTTTCGCCGCGGTCACCGCACCCCTGCTGCGGTGAGGGCCTACCTGCTGAACCAGCAGTCCCATCCCACCAGTGTGGGGCTGGTGCGCTTCACCCCCAGCGGAGATGTGCAAGCCACGTTTCACTTTCTGAGGCCCTCTCCGTGAAACGGCCGATCAGCTTCTGGCGCTACACCCTCAGCCAGGAACTGATGGCCCTGGCCGTGGCCCTCGGCGTGCTAAGCAGCTCCTGTTGGTTGACCTTGCGGCAACTGAATCATCGGTTCATCAGCCTCCACCGGGCCGATGCCGACCGGGTGCAGCTGCACCTCCAGGAGCATCTCAGTGACGCGATCCAGCAATTCAGGTTCTTCAGCGGTCTCCAGCCTGGCGGCCGCAGCCCGATGGCCAGCCGGCTGTTCACCTCTTTTTCCGACATCTACGTACTGGATCGTGAATTCCGGGTGATTCACATCCACAAGCAGCAGCCAGGCAGTCGTGTATTCAAGGGATTCTCCTTCGCTGGCAGCCAACTGGCTGGCCATCTCCAACACCAGATGATGCCAGGCATCACCGCTGCCAATACCAGCATCAAGCCTTCCCCGATCATCCGTGCAGCTGAAGATGAGATCGCCAGCGTGTATATCGCAATACCGGAGGGAACCGGTAACACATTGTTGGTAGGACGGCTCAATCTCAGTTACATCCAGAATTTCCTGCGCCGCTTTACCGCCATCAGCGGTTTCCCCCTGCTGCTGGTTAACAACGATGGCTTTGTGATGCTCTCCAGCAACCGCGACCTGCCGGTTGCGAACATTGATCTACGCGCAGCCCAGGCGTCGGGCATGCACCGGCCGATTCAGATCGGCTCGACACGCTGGCTGCCCGTGGTAGGTGGTAACGGCGAACTGGGCAGCCCTTTTGTCACCCTGGTGCCTACACGCCCCCTGGAGCAAAACCGCCAACTGATGGCACTCGCGAGCCTGGCCGTATCACTACTGCTGGTGAGCATCTTCATTCTCAAGACCCGGCGACTGCAGACCAATCTGTTCAACCCTGTGCGCATGTTTGCCGACCAGCTGCGTCTGGTGGAGAGCGGCAACCAACCCGACCAGCTCATAGGAACCAGCCAACAGCGTGAACTGATCATTGCCAGCGAACGGTTTCTGGAAATGCGGCTGATCCAGGAACGGTTCGCTGCGATGGTGGCGGCAATCCAGCAACGGGAGAGCGAACTGCGCCAGGCGCTGCGCGCCAGCTTGGCCGCCGCGGCCGTGGGCCACGAGATCAAACAACCCCTGAGCACCATCCGGCTGCTCTGCCAGCAGGCCAACCGCAGCGAACCCTCTACCGAGCTGCAGCCGCTGCTGTCCCAGCTTGACAACGAGTCGAGTCGGGTGGCCCGCACCGTGGAGAGCATGCGCATGCTGCTCAGCAACGTGCAGAGCAACCAGGAGCCCCTTGATCTGGCTGCCGCGGCCAGCAATGCCATCACCTTTACCCATCACCAGCGCCGCGTGCTCAAGGTGGTGTTCACGGCTGAGGGAGTCAATGGCCTTTCTCTCGACGACTCCCCCCTGCCGGTTACGGGTGATCCGGTGCAACTGCAGATCGCCATTGGCAACCTGCTGCGCAACGGGTCTGAGGCGGCCGCCACCATGCCGCCCGGGCGGCGGGTGATGCGGTTGCGGCTACAGCGACTGCCAGGCAGCGCCGACCATCCCCACGGCCTGGCCGGGCTGGAAGTGGCTGACAGCGGTCCTGGCCTGCCCGAGCGGGATCAGAGCGATCTGGCAACAGATCCAGGACGCGAGCTGGGTCGCCAGCCCCTGCTCAGCACGAAGGCTGGCGGCAGCGGCCTGGGGCTGTTCGTGGTGCGCTCCACCCTTGAGCAGCATGGCGGCTGGCTCCAGGCCGGTCGCTGTCCCGACCTGGGCGGGGCGGCGGTGAGTCTGTGGTTGCCGCTGCGGCCGCAGCACGAGACCTAGGGTTCGGCGGTTGCGCCTGCCCCATGCCGCCAGCAGCCGATGCAATCGTGGTGGGCTCCGGCGCCACCGGCGGCATCGCCGCCATGGTGCTGGCCGAAGCCGGACTGCGGGTTCTGGTGCTGGAGGCCGGGGCCGAGCTGCAGGCGACGCGGGCCTTCGGCAGCGAGCCCGCCAACAGCCTGCGCCGCCTCGCGAACCTGAGCAGCGGCAAGCAGGCGCTGCAACGGCACCACCCTGGTTACTGGAAGCAGAATCCCGATCTGTTCACCGACGAGCGGCTCAACCCGTACACCACCCCGGCAGACCAGCCCTTCCTCTGGACCCGGGGACGTCAGGTGGGGGGCAAGAGCCTCACCTGGGGCGGCATCACCCTACGGCTGAGCGACTACGAATTCAAAGCGGCCGTCCGGGAGGGGGTCGGCCCAGGCTGGCCGATCAGCAGTGCCGATCTGGCCCCCTACTACGACCGGTTGGAGCGATGGCTGGGGGTGCGAGGCGCGCGCGACGGCCTGGCCCAGCTCCCCGATGGCTGTTTCGCGCCACCCCTGCCCTTCACCCCCGCCGAGGCGCGGCTGGCCGAGGTGGTGCGCGACCAGCTCGCCCTGCCCTTCATCCACTCGCGCGGCTTCAGCCAGCCCCGGCGCCCGGGCTGGCCGGTGAGCAGCAGTCCGGGCAGCAGCCTGGCCCGGGCCCTGGCCACCGGCCGCACCACGGTGCGCAGCCAGGCCGTGGTAAGCCATGTGCTGATGAGCGCCGACCAGCGCCAGGCCAGGGGCGTGGTGCTGGTGGATGGGCGCAGCGGGGCCCGGGAAGCCCTGGAGGCTCCGCTGGTGGTGCTCTGCGCCTCCACGATCGAGAGCCTGCGGCTGCTGCTCCACTCCAGCGAAGCGGAGCGCAGCGGTGGCCTGATCGACCCCTCCGGCAGCCTGGGGGTAGGGCTGATGGACCACATTTCCTGCTGCCGTTTTTTCTCCCTGCCCGACGCACCACCGGCCCTGGAGCCGGCCGAGCTCTCCGGCGCCGGCAGTTGCTTCATCCCCAACACCCTCAACCTCAGCGACCCGGGAGCGGAGGGCTTCCGGCGCGGCTACGGCATCTGGGCGGCGCTGCAGCGCTTCGACCCACCGCGCCTGCTGCAACGCCATCCCGAGCAGGCCAGCGGCTTCCTGATCGGCCATGGCGAAGTGCTGGCCCAGCCGCAGAACCGGGTGAGCCTCAACCACGAGCTGCTCGATGGCTGGGGCCTGCCCACCCCCCACATCGCCATGGCCTGGGGAGACAACGAGCGGTCCATGGTGGCCCACATGCAAGGGCGCATGCAGGCGATCGTGCAGGCGGCGGGAGGCACGATCCGTGCCCTGGAAGACCTGTTCGTGCTGCCCCTGCTGGAACCCTGGGTGCGCCGAAGCTGGGCGGTGCGCAGCGATGCCGCCCCGCCCGGCTACTACATCCACGAGCTGGGGGGTGCGGCCATGGCCGCCACGGAAAGCGAGGGGGTGGTGAACGCCTGGAACCAGTGCTGGCAGGCCCCCAACCTGCTGGTGGTGGACGGTGCCTGCTGGACCTCGGCCGGCTGGCAGAGCCCCACCCTCACGGAGATGGCGATCAGCTGGCGGGCCAGCCAGGCGGCAGCTGAACGGCTGAAACGTGGTGATGGCGCTCGCCTGGAAACCCAGCCGGTGTGCACCTTCTGATCAAGACGCCGATCTGGTGTCGTTTGCCACAACTGCCCGCCAGCAAGATCTGCACAATCACGGGGCGACCTGTAACGGGTCGGGCAAGGGAGAACACAGGCGGGGGATGGCTCCCCCGCTTTTTTATTGACAGTTTTTTTGGGTCCTGACTTGTTCGCACCCATCTGCTCCCATGCCTCAGCTCGGAGCATGGTCAGCGCAGAAACAAACCGTTGAGGTAGTGCTGATTCACGCAGGCGTCCTTACAGCCGTGCTGAAACAGGAAGCTGGCCAGGGCCGAGGTGATCAGCCGGTACTGATCCCAATGGGGGTTGGCCTGGATGAACTGACGCATGCCCTCGAACAGCACCTCTGGCACCTCGGTTTCCAGGCTGATGGCAGGTCCGGAGTCGGCGGTGGAATCGGAGGCCATGGAGGAGGAATGGACAGCTGACGGCCCAGTACGCCACATGGTGAGCGTTGGCGTCAAAGGCACGGGCCCAAACCGAAATCAACTCACCTCAGGGTGAGATTCCCTCCCCCCACTGGGGTCATCCCCGACGAACAACCGCGCCTTCGTGCAAGTGGCGTCGGGCCAGGCACCGTCAAGGGGTGGATTAGCGATCGGACACTTTCCCCAGCCAAACCGCGGACACTGTTCCAAGCCGCGGCGAACTGTGGAAAACAGAGCGCCGATGGGGGGAAAAGATCAACGGGCTGGGGAAAGCCAACAATGATCAGCAGAGCTGATGATCCACAGATTGGTGAACACGACCCCACGGCGAGACAGTTGAGCAGAGCTTGCTCAAAACTGGGACCCAGATCTGCTCAGTCTTTGGATGGGCGCTGCAGGCTGCGGGGCCCCAGAGGATGGTCGGCCTGGGGATAGGGCGGGTGATGACTGTGCCCATGGCTGTGGAGATGCCCATGACCCAGGGGGATCGGCACGCCGTCGGGCTGGCAGGCGCCGGTGCATTCGCGCTCGCAGAGGGTGCAGCTTTCGGTGAGTCCTTCCACGTGATGGTGGTGGCTGTGCTGGGGCGCGCCCACCTCCGTCTCAAAGCCCAGCACCTGGGCCCGGTACTTGCACAGAGAGCAGTTCATCTGGGTATCGCCGCGCACCACCTCGGCCACCCGCTCGGCAAAAGTGTCCAGCACCTGGGGGTGGTCGCCCAGGTATGAAACCGGCAGAAACTGAACATCGGGATGGTCGACGGCCACCAGCTCGGTGTGCTGGCGAATCCGGCTCACCAGCACCCCCGAGAACAGAAAGTAGGGAAACACCAGGATGCGGCGGAATCCGAGACGCACCGCGTGGCGCAGACCGGGTTCCACCAGAGGGAAGGTGACGCCGGAATACACCGTCTCGCCCCAACCGAAGCCCATTCCCTCCACCAGCATGCGGGTGACCTTGGCCACATTCGAGTTGGCGTCGGGATCAGAGGAGCCGCGGCCCACAACCACCAGCAGGGTCTCGTGCAAGGGCACGGCACCCTCCTGATCGGCCAACTCGAGGGTCTGGCGGATGCGGGCAGCGGCCGCCTGGATCATTTTGAGATCCACACCCAGTTCGCGGCCATAGTCCACCCGCAGGCCGGTTTCAGCGGCATAGGTGTTGAGCACCGAGGGGATGTCGTTCTTGGCGTGGCCGGCGGCAAACAACATCGCCGGAATCGCCAGGATGTGCTTCGCGCCCCGCTCGCGCAGAGCATCGAGCCCATCCCGCAGGATCGGCCGGGCGAACTCCAGATAGCCATGCTCCACCGGCAGGGGCGCGAGGCGCTGGCGCAGGGCCTCCGCCAGCCTGGCGAACTCCTCCACCGCCAGGCGATTGCGGCTGCCGTGGCCGCACACCAACACGCCGATGGGGCCGTGGGCACCGATCAGCGGAGCGGGAGAGGCGGGGGTCTGCATGGCCAAGGTCGGACCCCCTGACCCTATCTGCAACAGCAAGATGGCCCCGCGGTGGGCCGGGGATGGGCTGTCAGTTGGGATGAAGGATCTGCGTCACATCCACCTGCGCAGGCGAGGATGGGGCCATGGGTCTGCGCCTTCCTCCATTTGAGCAGCTGCCTCCCCCACCCCGGGCTGAGGCGTTGCTGGAGGTGTCGATCGCCAGCCTGCGACCCACCCAGATGTGCGTGGGCATGGCCGAGGTGCGCAGCCGTCAAGGGGATTTCCGCGTCGAGAGCAACAGCGAGCGCCGTGACTACCTTGGCAGCAAACCTGTTCCGCTGGTGCGCAGTGGCGATGGAAGCGTCTGGATGGTGGACCGTCACCATCGTCTACGGGCCCTGCTGGAGCTGATGCCCGAGGCCACGGCATTCGGCTATGTGGCCCTGGACCTGGACACGTCCGACCCCGACGTGGTGCTGGCCGAATTGCGCAACCGAGGGTGGTTGTACCTCTACAACGGCCGCGGCCTCGGCCCCCAACCGCCCGCCGCGCTGCCCACCAGCCTGCTGGGCCTGGAGGACGACCCCTACCGGAGCCTGGTGTGGAAGCTGAAACGGGAAGGGGTGATCAAGGCGGCCCCCCTGATTCCCTTCCATGAGTTCCGCTGGGGGGCCTGGCTGCGCAGCCGCTCCCTGCCCCCGTTCAGCTCCCTGCAGCTCACCCCGGCACTGCCGGCGGCCCGGGCGCTGGCCCGCTCCGAGGCAGCCTCCCATCTGGCCGGCTGGCAAGGCGGATTCTGAACGCAGCTGTGCGGAGCTGAAGGGAGACTTCCGGCGGCGCGACACCCGTGAGCTCGCCATGCTGAGCCTCGACTGAACGGGCTGCCCTTGACTGCCTTCCTGGCCCACAACCCGATGGCGACCTTCGCCCTGTTGCTCGGGTTGAGCGTGCTGGTGCCGCCGCTGGTGCGCCGGCTGAAACTGCCCGACCTCGTGGGGCTGCTGCTGGCGGGTGTGCTGATCGGCCCCCATGGCCTGGGCTGGCTCAAAAGCGAGAGCGAAACCATCCGCCTGCTCTCCGATGTGGGCGTGATCTATCTGCTGTTCATCGCCGGGCTGGAGATCGACCTGGTGGAATTCGCCCGCATCCGCCAGCGCTCCTTCCGCTTCGGCCTGCTCACCTTCAGCCTGCCGATGGCCGGCGGACTGGTGCTGGGACTGGGGTCTGGCTACTCCCTGTTGAGCAGCGTGCTGCTGGGCTCAATCCTCTCCTCCCATACCCCGCTGGGTTATCCGATCGTGCGCAGCTATGGCGCGGTGCGGGAG
>JBIKUY010000405.1:0-2896 GCA_044347355.1 Prochlorococcaceae cyanobacterium
TTCCCTCCCAGACTTTCCGAGGGCATGGCCAGCCTGTTCAGGGCTGTGCTTTCGCCAGTGGGGGCTCTGCTGAGGGGGCGTCGAGATTCTTTAGTGCTGGCTTTGACCAAACGGTCAGGCTCTGGGATCCATCGACTTACGCCGCCGACTACGAGGAGTCGCCGCAGGCCCCCCTTGATGGCCATGACTCGGCCGTCTTGGGAATTGCGTTTTCGAAGGACGGACGTCGACTTGTCACCGCCAGCAGCGATCATTCGGCACGCACATGGGATACCTGTAGTGGGCGAAGGCTGGTGGAGCTGAAGGAGGGCCACGACTTTTTGGCGACGGCCGCCGTCTTCTCCCCCGATGGATCACTGATGGTCTCGGGAGCATTCGATACCACAACCCGGTTGTGGGATGTGCGGTCGGGTGTCCAGAAGTGTCAGCTCTCCAATACCGGCCGGAATCCAACTCTGGCGATTTCCCCCGATGGGAAGTTCTTGGTGACTGGTTCGGGGCACGAACAGGTCTCGGGCGAACAGCAGGGAAAATCATTCGGTGCCAAGGTTTGGGATCTTAGGTTGTTGCCTTCTGACCCAACTCGTGGTGCCTCTCCCATTCGCTTTCTGCCGGGCCATGATGGCGAAGTTTCCGCCGTAGCTTTCAGCCCATCAGGAAAGCTGATGGCCGTGTGTGATGTTCGCGGGATTGTGAATGGCTGGAATGTTGCGGACTGGAGTGCGGTCGATCTGGGCGCAAATGGACATACGCGGCGGGTGAACTCCGCTGTGTTCTTAACTGACCGTCTGCTTGCAACCGCGAGTGAGGACAAGCGAGTCATATTGTGGGATCTCACTACGGGCCGACCGTTGGCGGATCAGCGATTCGAGCATCCCGCCCCGGTGATTGATGTGATGTCGGTGGCCGATGGGGCCAAGTTGCTGACCGTTTGTCGCGACGGAAGGCTGCGGGCCTTTGATATGAAGTCGAGCGAACCCCCCAAGGTCCTTTTTGAATCTCAGCCGGTGGGAGCCAGGAGCCCCGAGATTCGATGTGCATTCGATCGATCGAATGGTCGGATGCTGATCGCGGAACTCCTGTCTCGGATCGTCCCGACCGAATCCGATCGTTTGCACGTTCTACGTCTGGATGAGGAACAGCCAGGCTTCGAAGCCGCACCGCGCTTCAATCGTAGGGTCAATTCCCTCGTACTGACCCCCGCAGGAGATTCGTTCCTTGCCTTGGAGGGGCGGCAGGTTACGATGCTCTCGCTTGAGGAGGGTGTGGCACCGCGACGGTTTGGAAGATCGGGGCTCGTCAATTCGGCGGAGTTCTCTCCGGACAATCAATGGATTGTGACCGCCACGACTGATGGAACTCTCCGGGTCTGGGATGCTGCGACCGGACAGAACCGTAGGGTTCTTCGTGGCGTCAGCCGCAAGGACTCGACAACTCTTTCGGATGAGGAAAAGGGGAAACTGGGCCATACCGACTCAGTCAATTCCGCCAACTTCATCGATGACCGGCAGTTGCTGACCGCAGGGAGTGACGGCCAGATTCTGCTTTGGAACGTTGAGACTGGTGAAATCGTACGACGATTTGCGCCTTTGAAGAATGCAGATGGTACCGCCGTCTCGATTCTGCGGGCGACGCTAGCCCCGGGCAATTCCGGATTGATCGCCGGTTGTGGGGCCGACGCCAAGGCGTATCTGTGGGGGCCTGACGGGCAACTGGTCTCACAGTCCGATCCTCATCCGTCGCCGCTCACGGCACTGGATTTCAGTGAGGACGGCTCATTGTTGGCCTTGGGAACGCAGCAGGGGCGGATCTACCTGATGACAGTCGACAAGGCCGGTAAAATGACACCTGCTGTGCTTTCGAGTTCCCAAACAGCGGAGGTCGCCGGCGACAACACCGACGCCCGCTTGGCAGGGACGAATTACCTGACCGCACATCCCGGGTCCATCAACGACCTGGAGTTTCTGCCTCAACATTGGGGAGAGACAGAGTTTCCGAAGACCGCTGGCCTCCGGTTGGCGAGCGGAAGTTCGGACAGCACAGTCAAGTTGTGGAGCATCATTGATGAGTCTGTCTTCCAGGATCCTCCGTCTGATGGTGAACAGCCCCAGGTGGAAGCCTCCGGACTGCTTGCCCGTGAGGTCCTGACACTGCGGGATCTTGCGAGGCCGGTGACCTCGCTTGCGGTTTCGCTTGACGGCAAGTCATTGGCAGCCGGGGCAAACGATGGCTCGGTGGTGATCTGGCGTTCCGACACGACGGACTGTCAGAAGACCGAAGGGCGAGCAGCTCCAGCCGCAAGCCGAGCGCCCGTCCGCAAGATCAAGGCGTCGTGATCGCCCCCACCGCCAACTCGCCTGTACCGGCTCGGCGACCTTGGGGAAATTGGCCGGTATCACTCTGTCCCTCGTTTCACAATCTTTAAGGACTCAACGAATGGCGAAGATCAAGGCCAACCTCGCAAACCGTAATACCAAGGTCTCGGGGAAGAAGATGGCCAAGAAGGTGATCAAGAAAGCGAACAAGAAAGCCAGTCGTCGCAAGTCTGGTTGATTGTCGGCCGCTGTGTCAGTCGTTGCCACGGATTTCAGGATTGCAAGCGGGGATCATAAGTCTCACAGAGTGAGGTGGTCCCCGTTTGTTTTTGCTAAATCCTTGGCGGTAGGTGGCCCATGCTTCGAGCGATTGTGGGGCCAAATGTATTCGAAATCGGAGGTCTGAGCAGTTTGGCGATTTGATGGTTCATTTTGTTAAATTCATGGCTTATATGAACGACTGAAGGTCCCGTGAGTTTAAACCTTGTTCGCTTCGGTAAGAGGTTCGAAAGGATCTGCTCGCAAATCTTCGTTTTTAATTGGAGATATTTTCACCCGGATTATTCACCAGTAACAGCGGA
>JBIKUY010000353.1:0-2874 GCA_044347355.1 Prochlorococcaceae cyanobacterium
CTCCTTCAACAACAGCCGCAGCCTGCACTTCTTCCTGGCCGCCTGGCCGGTGGTGGGCATCTGGTTCGCCACGTTGGCGGTGATCAGCTTCTCCTTCAACGTGAACGGCTTCAACTTCAACCACTCCGTGCTCGATGCCCAGGGACGGGTGGTGAACACCTGGGCCGATGTGCTCAACCGTGGCGGCCTGGGCATCGAGGCGATGCATGAGCGCAACGCCCACAACTTCCCGCTCGATCTGGCGGCTGTGTCGTCGGAGCCGGTGGCCCTGCGCGCCCCAGTGATCGGTTAGTGAGGCTTTGAACCTCGCCCAGCCGGATCCGATTTAGCGCTGCAGATTGCTGCCGAATCACTTGGGTCTGGAGTCATCCAGACCCTCTTCCGATCTCTAGCCTCAATGGACTACGAGCAGATTCACTTCAACTGCTCCCCCAGCCGAGACGCCACCCCGATCCGAAGCTGCACCTCCGAAGTAGCACCTAAACCCGCAATCGGGTTCCCCAACCCGCAGGGCACCCAGATCCAGCTGGATCGCTGCGCGTTCACCACTCCCTGAGGACGCAACCATGCCCTTGGCTCTGAGTTTCATCCACCCAATGTTGATGTGGGTGCTGCTGGCGCTGATGCTCTATGCCGGCTATCTCGGCCTCAAGGCCAGCCAGATCCGCAAGGTGGATGCGGATGAACGCAAGCAGATGATTCCCCTGCGCTACGGCCAGCGCCACGCTGCCCTGGGCCGCTGGATCGTGGGCCTCACCGTGCTGGGCAGCCTCGGCGGCATGGCCGTCACCTACCTCAACAACGGCACGTTGGTCGTGGGGCCCCACCTGTTCGTGGGCGGCAGTGTGGTGGTGCTGGTGCTCGCCACCGCTGTCCTCACCCCGGCCCTGCAGAAAGGTCAGGACTGGGCCCGCGGCCTGCACCTGAGCCTCAATGGCCTGATCCTGCTGTTGTTCGGCTGGCAGGCGATCACCGGCATCGCCATCCTCAACAAATTGCTCAGTGCCTGAGACGCCGCCGGCCAAGCGTCATCACCCTGAATCCATGGGCTCGACCTCAAGAGATTTCCCAGCCATGCTGGCCAAGGCGGTGGATCGGATAGAGCAGCTCGACCGCATGCCCGTCTCCCTGGCCTCCACCTTGGAGGCCAGCAGCGAGGAGCCCACCATGGACACCATGCGCCAGGTGTGCATGCCCGTGGGCAAGCGGGCCATGGCCATTGGCCTGGAGAACCGTTGGAGTGTGCGCCAGGCGCCCAGGAAACAGGCGCAATCGATCTCTTTGCCAAGCACCCCGGGATCACCGGGCTTTGGCAACCGGCCATGGCTGAGCAGGGCGCGGGCGTGAACGACTACCGCCGCATCGATGTGCAGTCCAGCTGCCTGGCCTGCCATGGCAGCAAGGACAGCCGCCCCGCCTTCGTGAAAGAGAAGTACCCGGCTGACAAGGCCTTCAACTTCAAGCCGGGTGACCTGCGGGGGATGGATGCCGTCCTCATCCCGGAGGTGCAGGCAGCCCTGGCTGGGCAGACCCTGAATCGCTGACCTCCCCGCCTACGTTTCCAACAGCGCACCACAACGAACACCGCGCCGCCATGACCGAATGCGGCACCTGCCCCGTCATCCACGGCCCCGCGCGCTTCGTGTGCCACTTTCTCAGCGCCTGGGTGAAGGTGATGGAGCCCGATCGCCTCGACCTCAAGCTGTGAGCGAAGCACCACCCCAAGGCGGCTGCGGCTGCCCCGCCGACCGCGCTGCCGACATGGCGGTGTCCGAACGAGCCACCCTCTGGGTCGTGTTGGTGATCAACGCCGCCATGTTTGTGGTGGAGCTCACCGTTGGACTGCGTGCAGGCTCCACTGGCCTGATCGCTGATTCGCTCGACATGCTGGCCGACGCGGGCGTCTATGGCTTCAGCTTGGGAGCTGTGGGGCGGGGCATTCAGCGACAGCGCCGGGCCGCAGTCTTCAGCGGCCGCTTGCAGATCGCCCTGGCCGCCTGGGTGCTGCTGGATGTGCTGCGGCGCGCCGTGCTGGGCAGTGAACCAATCAGCGCCCTGATGGTGGGCATCGGCGTCCTGGCCCTGCTGGCCAACCTGCTCTGCCTGGTGCTGGTGCGGCGCCACCGCGGGAGCGGTGTGCACATGCGGGCCTCGGTGATCTTTTCCACCAACGACACCCTGGCCAACCTGGGCGTGATCCTGGCCGGTCTGCTGGTGGCCTGGAGCGGTAGTCGCATCCCCGACCTGCTGATCGGCACAGCCATCAGCCTGCTGGTGCTCCGTGGCGGCCTACGCATCCTGAAGGATGCCCGATCTGTGGTTGCCTGACGGCTGGGCATGCCGATCAGCTTGAGAACGGTGATCAACTCAGCTCAGGCAGCCCGGTCAGAGCGATGGATTGGAGAAGTCACGCCAGAGGCGAAGCAGCCGGCTACCCAACCAACACAGGGGTTGGAGGCGCGAGGCCTGGCCGATCTTCATGCTTTCTTACGCATGACTGCATACAGTGATTGCAGCTGCGATGCCGCCATGGCCCCCTCCCCAGCTCGTCATCAACACCGCCAACCTGCTCAGGCGCCAGCGGCCCCAGCTGCAGGTGGCGATCCTGGAGCCCTAGGGCGAGCACTACTACCAACCAGGTTGGACCCTGGTGGGCGCTGGGGTGATGACGATGGAGCAGACCCGCCGCAGTGAAGCTTCCCTGATCCCCAGGGGTGTGAACTGGATCCAGGCAGCGGCAACTGAATACGACCCCGACCACAACACCGTGACCACCAGCACGGGCCAGACTCTCAGCTACGACCTGCTGGTGCTGGCTACCGGGCTGCAGTGCCGCTGGGATCAGATCGAGGGGCTGAGTGAATCCCTCGGCAG
>JBIKUY010000355.1:0-2870 GCA_044347355.1 Prochlorococcaceae cyanobacterium
GGGAACAAGGCTGCGTTGGCGTCCGAGCCCATGGGCCTCTCCAGGTGTCACCAGGCTCTGGTGGCACCTTTTGGAACAGAACCTGCACAAGTCGCCGCCTGGGGTCGTCGCGATTGCTTGTTGTCAGCCGTTGAGGGCCGATTGCGCTCCATCAGGCAGGGGCATCAACTGGCGCCACTCGGCTGGCACCTGCAGCTCTTTTCTCACAGTGAGCCTGCTGTGCACTTGTCTACCTGCGTTCGGCGCGCAGTTGGCGAATGTCGTCTTGTGCTTTCAGGCGCATATCTATGGAAACTGTGTCCTGATAGCGCGTCTGTCTCTTGGGTGCAACCGTGCCTTGGGCTGCATAGAGCAGATTCCATGCCTGGCGATGTGCGCTGGGGATCTGCAGCGTTCTGACGCGTGCGTTGAAGGCTGCGGTATTGCAGAGTGTGTGTCTGAGCAGATGGAAGTCGGGATTGATGAAGGCCTGGTAAAAGATGTAGGTCAGTTCAACGGCGGTCAGCTGCGAGCAAAGGACCTTGCTGTACACCGTGATCAAGACTTCGCTTTCGGCCTCCGCTTCGATCAGCTCCAGAATGTTGATCAAGGTGTCGATGTAGCGCGCCTGGCGCACGTAGGTCTTGCGAACCGCCGAGGCCAGCAGCGTGGTGTAGGCGATATGCTTCGTTTTTGTCGCTGAGCGTGGCCACTGCAGCTCGGATCGCTTCCATTCCTGCTTGAAGCGCTCATTGAGGTAAGACAGCGCATCAAGTCCGCGGAGTTGCCGCGACGGTTTGCTGCGTGATGGCACGACGATCGCCTCGAGATTCAGGCGGTAAAGCTCAATCAGGCGATAGAAGGTGTCTTCAAATCGTTGGCGTGTCAGGGTCTTCTTCGTTTCCTCCAGCTCCCTGCGGGTCAGCTTCAGTTCCTCTCGCTGCAGGAAGATCGTCGCCAGGATTCCCGCAAAGCCCAGGCCGGCAAACAGGGAGGTGATGGCGCCAAAGCTGTCGCCGAAGGCGGCCGCCTTGCCGATCGAGATCTCGGAGATCGGCCACGTCGCGATCAGCAGCCCGCCAACGTAGGACGCAAAGACAACGGCCAGGCCCACGGTGGCAAGGGCCAGAAAGCGGAACGGCTTGATCTCGGCAGAAGCCCGTCTTTTGCCGGTGGCTGTGATACGCCCTGCGGTGAACCTGGCCGTGCTCCCTCCGATCCGCCGAGCCCAGCGGACTGGGTTCAGCCAAGCCGCTGGGCTCGGCCAACGACGGCAACGCTCAGGCGTCATGGCTCGAGGATCGCTCCGCGCCCGGTGATGCCGGCGCCTGCTTGGGTTGGATCGCCATCGCCTGCAGCGGCGAATCCGACCTATATGGCACCTTCGCCGCGGGCACCGACCCCGCCGATGGCTCCAGGTGGGCATCCTGATCATCGAAGAACAGGTGCGGCCGGAAGGCCTGCAAAATGCGGGTCTTGGATACGCCGCCGAGGAAAAAGATCTCGTTCACCGTCACCCCCCAGTGGCGCAGGGTGTGGATCACGCGCAGTTCGGCCGGGGCACTGCGGGCCGTGACGATCGCCAGCCGCACCGGCGATGCCTCAACGCCGAAGGGCAGCCGCTCCTGCAGCCGCGCCAGCTTGCGCAGGAACTGGGCGTAGGGGCCATCGGCCATCGGTTCGTGGCGGCTGGCATCCTCCTGCTGCTGAAAGCTGGCCAATCCCTGCTGCTTGTACACCACCTCGCTGGCATCGGCGAACAGCACCGCGTCGCCATCGAAGGCGATGCGCACCTGATCCTCAGGTGGCGGCTGGCCCAGCTGCGGCGGCGCCTTGAGCAGGGCAGCGGCGCATTGCCCTGAATCGATCACCCGCTGGGCATCGCCAGGGTTGGTGGTGAGGAAGAGGTCAACGTCGAAGGCCTCGAGATAATCCACCACCGATTCGCCGCCGGTGAAGGCATGGCGAATGATCGGCAGCTGGCGCTCGCGGATCGCATGCAGCACCCGCAGGCCCTTTTCCGGGCTGTTGCGCGACAGCACCACCACCTCCACCAGGGCGCGATTGTCGTGCTCGGGCTGGAAACGGTTCAGCCCCAGCAGGGCCCGCACCAGCGGCATGCCGGTGCCATCGGCCAGGGGCTCCTGCTCCCGCTCCAGCATGTGCTGGCGGTAGGCCTGCAGCGCCGTGGCGGGTTCGGCCGCCATCTGCGCTTGGAAGAAGGCATCGGCCTCGCGCAGATCAAACAGGGCCGTGGCGGCGATGCCCACCACCAGAGTGTCGCTGAGATCGGTGGGCATCAGGGGTGGAGCCTATTGGGTTGGGCACACTCCTCTATTCAAATGCCATTCAGCCCAAGAAACTGATGGGTGTTCCGGGATGGGCTGCTGTCGCTGGCTCCACTCTGTCTGCCTTGCCGAATCGGATCAATTTGCAACCCATGGAGCCCGCCCCCTTCCGCTCCCTGGTGCAGCAGCACCTGCTGCCACTGTTCTCCGGCGCCCAGCTCGTGCCGGGCACCAGCCCATCGCGCCCGCAGCGCCCGGTGGTGGCGGAACGGGGTCGCCACTCGATCGAGCTCAAGCCCACTCAGGCCACTCCCTGGTGCCTCACGATCACCCGCGACCAGCCCTTCGCCAAAACCCTTCCTGGCCAAGTGAGCGAGAAGCAACTGGCCAAGGCGTTCGTGGCTCAGGTGCGGCGATGCCGGAGGGTTTCGAGGGCGGCCCGTTCGCAACCGACCTGATGGCCCGCCTGCCGCGGCGGCTGGTGGTGGACACCCTCTGCCCTCCAGACGTGAAGACCGGCGCCGTGCTGGCGGCGATTGATCAATTCCAGGTGTGGTCGAACCGCAGCTATTAGGGGCAGCCGATCGTGGCGGCCTTGGGCTT